>QMMS01000385.1 GCA_003647375.1 Deltaproteobacteria bacterium | reverse complement strand
GTCGATATCGAGGAAGAAAGAACCCGCCAGGCCCTTCTCGAATATGAACGCGTTGTATTGCAGGCCTATCGCGAAGTGGCGGATGCACTGGTGGAAATCAACACCCTGAAGGAGCAGCTGGATGCCGTGATGAGAAAGAACGATGCGGCAAAAAATGCCAACAAATTGTCCAAGCTTCGTTACGACAAAGGGGCGACCAGCTACCTGGAGGTCCTGGATACAGAACGCACCCTTTTTTCAGTGGGGCTTGAGCAATCGGAGCTGGAGCAACAGTACCGCAATGCCTATGTCAAGCTGTACAAAGCCCTGGGCGGCGGCTGGCTTTCCGAAGAAGAGATGTCGGAGACCGGAACCACAGAGGACGGAAAGCCAGTAAGCAGTACCGAGTAAGGAGTAGACAGTAGTCTGTGGTCGGTAATCTGAGGGCAGTACCTCAGAGCCCCAGAGGACAGAGAACGGAAGACAGAGACCAGTTTGAGATCAGGACAGAACAAACAGAACATCAGAAGGTAAGAAGGTGAGTTGACGGTAGTCTGTCGTCAGTGGTCTGTTGTCTGACAGCAGGGCGCTTAACCTGCAACCCGACACCAGTGACAACTTTTGATCAGGGCTTGACCCGGTCTGTAGTCAGTGGTCAGTAGTCAGGGACAGATACCAAAAACCGCCAAGGCGCTAAGATCGCAAAGACTTTTTTCACATTCAGGATAAAAATAGAACTTCTTGGCGTCTTGAGCGAAGCGGGCGGTTAGGTAAGGGATCGGAAGACGTAACTTGCAACCTGAAACCCGACACCCGAAACCAGCTCTATTGCTGCATCTTTTTGATTTCTTCCTGCGCTTCTGCGGCAGCCTTGGAGTCGGGCGCCAGTTCGGGCACTTTGGTGTAGGCCAGTAATGCCTGGGTGTACTGCCCTGACATCCTGTAGGCCATCCCCATATCCAGGTAGAGTTCTGGCCAGGCGGGCGCTTCCCTGACGGCTTTCTCCAATACGGACACCGCTTCGGGAATTTTAACCAGGGCAATGTAGGTTTTTCCCAGGCCGCGCAGGGCGTAGGGGAAGTTGGGCTCGATGTCCAGTGCCCTATGGTAGTACATTTCCGCTGTTTTGTACTCTCCCAGGCTGTAGTACGCAAAGCCGAGGTTGGACAATGGGTAGTGGGGCGTTGCGTAAAGAAGGCTTCCTTCCAGGGATTTAAATGTCTTGATGGCTGCATGCCAGTCTTTCCTGGCCAGATAGACCGTTCCCAGGTTGTTCTTGGCAGCGGCGTAATCGGGTTTGATCTGCAGGGCTTTTATAAAGTGCTTCTCCGCCAGGTCATAAGCGTATTTAGACATATAAATGAGGCCGAGGTCGTTCTGAATCAGATGATCACCGGGGTTGATTTGTTCGGCCTTCAGCATTTCCTTTAAGGCTTCCGTGTAGCTTCCTTGCCGCATGTAGGCTTCGCCAAGTTCCCGGGTGGCTTTTGCCTGGGCGCGTTTTTTTTCCATGCTGGGTCCACAGGAAAGCAGACTGATCATGAAAACGAACAACAGTAACCACGCGCATCCCCTGTGTTTCATTGCCTGTACCTCCAATAGCTATAAAATTCATTAGAAACAGCCATCTAACTTAAGGGCAGGACGCATGCTCTAAAGCATTGGCAATAGCAACCATCCGTGCCGGAATATGTTTCTAATGTGTATAAATAAAATGGTTATCAATACCTAAACTTTAGCACCTGTTATGGAGATAAGCTATGTATTAATAAATTTTATTGTATTCTATAATGTTGAATACATGCGCACTTCAATGAAAGACTATGTTTTATACTTTGTCATGCGTGGGAGAGAATGAAAATTTATTGCATGATCCCGGTCAATACCACCTTGACGTCCCGCGCGTTTAAAAATCTTAGAATACGGTTGTGAAGGGGAATGGATGACAGGAGCAAGTCTTTCTCGCCTGGACGATTTACCAGATAACCGGGTATTTTCAGTATGGTGTTGAATTCGGCAGGTCTGGCCGCTGCTGTGTATAAAGGATCGACGGCGTAGGTGACACCCAGTGCGGTAAGAATGCCGGCGGTGATATCGTCAAGGGAATCCTGCCGGTCTATGTGTACCATGCCGAGACCGGTTTTTTCTATTTCCCGGGCAGCATCCCCATATAGTTCACCAAAGTCGATGAGAAAATCATTGCCGTTTCCGGTGGTTACCAGGTTCGACACGGCCTCTACCTGCATGCCGGCGTAGGGAAACGTCACTGAAATGTTTTCAGAAAAGGAATACCCCAGGGCTTCAATCAGATCCTTTACATAGCGTTTTCGGTTCGTGGGGGACAGGGCGGCAACATCCGGCCGGGCGAATACTTGCGAGGCCGCATCCATGTTTTTTGCCGAAGCCGGATTTTCCTTGAGCACATCCTTGATGATGATGCCGAGCCCGTCCAGGTAGCGGGCGATCAATGCGGGCGTTTGCTGGTTGTTACCATCGACCATGGTGATGCAGATGTGCCTGGTTTTTCCTTCATAGTCCGGCGGTTTTGCGCTTATCCACTGCGCCCTCACGGTAATGTCCAGGCCATAGTTCGAGAGTGACAGCTCGGTATCTTGTTTGTGCTGCCAGTTTTCAGAACGGAATATGGCTTCCAGTATCTGGGCAATGGACGACTCGTCCTGAAGGGATACGATTGCCACGTCCTTCCAGCGACTTTTCAAGACCTCTGCATCGGCGCCGAGCTTCTGGTCACCTGTGGTGAAAACGACGTGGCGGCCATCCTCCATTTCAATAACCGGGTATTGGGAAAGGTCGAGTTCAAAATCACCCCCGGATGCTCCGGGAAAAAAATAGGTGCCCTTGTTCAACAGCTTGGCATCGAGTAAAGCCGCTGCTTGCGCCATCGGCACAGGAGGTGCTTGTTTTAGCGGTGCCTCAACAGCTGCGACGTGTTCCTTTTTCTCGGGTTTGACAGGTGCTGCGTCGCCCTTGATGTTGCCGTGTTTGTCGAACAACGACGGGTACCAGGGTTCGTTGCGCATGGCCGGGTCGGGCAGAATGAGGTTTTGCCCGGTGTAGATGAAGTCCAGGTCGAAGACATCCGGGTTGAGGGCTCTGAAGAGGTTCAACCCTTCCCTGTAGGACCGGGTTCCCAGGTGGCCGAAACGGGCGGCAACCAGCCTGGAGACACTGTCGCCCTTTTTCACGGTGTAGGTTTTTGAGTAGGACTCAACGAATTCAGAAACTTTTGCAATAGACACAAAGGGGATGGTTACGATGCCGGTGGACTGGCCCGGCAAGGTGCCCGGCTCCAGTTTTTTCAGAGGTATGAAGATATTCTGGAAGGGGCGGATACGGTCGATATCACGTATGTGGGGATTCAGCCTCCGGAAAATACTTAAAAATTCCTGAAAATCATCAACAGAAATTTCACCCTTCTGGCGGAAGATCTTATAAACCCAGTCATTTTTCTGGACAATGTAGGAATCGCACAGAATATCCCAGCCCCGGTCGTATTTTACCACATAACTGCGGTAGAGTACCGCGCTTGAAACGATTGGCGGAAGGGTTAAAAGGATGCAGAAAACAACAAGAACGAGGCAGACCATTCGGTTGTATTGGCTTGTTTTTCTTGTCAAACTCAGCTTCCTTTCAGGAGAGAATCAGTGCCGGGCCCTTGGTGCCGGGTATCTGTTCAATCCGGCAGTGTATAGCCCGGGGGCTTTACTCACCCCGGCCAATTTTTTTTAATGAGAGTGCTTGCGCGATTTCCTCGGATACACGCTGTATAAACCGCTTCAGATCACCGCCCTCCAGCGGATTTCCGGGCGAGGGTACTTTTTCAAGGTCTGCCGGTCGTACGAAAACAGGCGCATTGACCAGGTCGTCATTGGGGCTGATATTGAATTCATCCGGGAAGCTGTTTTCGAAATATAGGTCCTGAAACCCTGAAAATTTCAGGGCGTGGGCCGTGGAGTCGATGATCGCAACTTCGCCTTTGTCGATCATTCCCCGACGGCGGGCCTGTACCAGTCCGGCAAGGCACTCCCCGCCGTGGGTGCAGGCGATGTGGCCGTTGCGGTTGGCCGTCAATTGCCAGTCCATGATGGACTGTTCCTCAACTTCCACAAAGAAGACATTCTGCTTTTCACTGAGGTCGTTGTAACGGTTTTCAAGGTGAATTACCCTGGGCATCGAAACTGGATTGCCAATCATGGCCGCCTGGGCCACACTGGATTTTACATTGACAGGGACAAACTTCCTTTTGTCAGGGTCGCTTTCGCTAAAATATCGATACACCGGGTTGGCGTGGTTGGACTGCACCCCGACAATTTTGGGCAGTTCCGTTATGATGCCGGCGTTGAAAAATTTGATGAACCCGTTCATGACGGCCGTTATGTTACCGGCATTGCCAATGGGGACCACCACCACCTTACGATGCAGGTCATACTCAAAATCTTGTGCAATTTCATATGAATAGGATTCCTGACCCAATATGCGCCAGGCATTTTTCGAATTCAGGAGTGCTACGCGGTATTGCTCCGACAGGGCT
>QMMS01000384.1 GCA_003647375.1 Deltaproteobacteria bacterium | reverse complement strand
TTATGGACGGAAACTAACTATAAAATTTGTGTATTTTGTAGCAAAAATAATAAAAACAATCACGAAAACACGAAATATGAAAAACACGAAAATTTTCATGGTCTTTTTCGTGGTCACGCGGCGCAAGCGCCTGCGCTGCGCGTTCGTACTTTCGTGATTTCGTGATAAAAGATCTTTTTCTTTTCCGGTTTTTCCGGGTTGGGGGTGTGCAAATATGGGTACAGACAATCTCATCTTTTTAGAAAATTTAGAATGGTTTGACAATACCGGCCAAGAACTGGTGCACAGGCTTCCGGAAAAAGGATCCGGTGAAATCAAGTACGGGGCCCAGTTGACTATCCGGGAAAGCCAGGCAGGGGTCTTTTTCTACAAAGGCAAGGCAATCGAGGCTTTTGGGCCGGGTCGGCACACGCTCAAAACCGGCAACATACCGATTCTCACAAAAATAGCCAGTATTCCCTGGGCGATGAAAAGCCCGTTGCGAGCGGAGGTCTATTTCATCAACCTGAAGATCTTCACGAATCTCAAGTGGGGGACCCGTGATCCTGTGGCATTTAAAGACAGTGAACTGGGATTGATCCGCTTGCGGGCATTCGGCATCTTCAACTTACAGGTCGTGCAGCCCGTGCTGTTTATCAACAGCATGGTTGGTACCCAGGGAATCTACACCACCGCAGAGGTAGATGAATACCTGAACCGTGTCATTGTAGCCAGGTTCAATGATTACATGGGGGAATCCATCGACTCCATTCTGAATCTGCCGGCAAAATATGACGAACTTGCGAAAGGGTTGGTGGAGCGACTTCAGGAAGATTTCAGCCATTTCGGCCTGGCGTTGACTCACCTGTATCTGAATTCGATTACACCACCGCCTGAAGTTCAAGAGGCCATTGACGACCGGAGCCGGATGGGCGTCTTCGACGATATGAACAAACTCATGCAAATGAAAGCTGCCATGGCCATGGAAAAGGCTTCGGAGGCCGAATCTTCCGGCGCCGGCATGGGCATGGGAACCGGCCTGGGGCTCATGATGCCTGCCATGTTTGCCCAGTATTTTACCGGGGCGGACGGAGCCAATAAACAAACTTCGGCGGAAGTTTTTTCCTGTCCGGAATGTCACAACGAAATCCCTGCCGACGCTAAATTCTGCCCTTATTGCGGCCATCAGCAGCTTGTCATCCGGCAGTGTGCCGCCTGCGGGAAAAACCTGACGGTCAATGCCAAGTTCTGCTCACGCTGCGGTCATCCCGCCGAAGAAAAGCCACGTCCCAGGCATTGCACCAAATGTGGTGAAGAAAGCCTCCCGGATTCGAAATTCTGTGGGAGTTGTGGGGAGAAAATAGAGACAACCTAACGGTTGTTGGCTGGTAGCTCTTTGTTTTTAGCTCTTAGCGCTACTTAAAACCTAAAACATAATACCTAAAACGGTTTTTCAGGGAGTTCTCCATCCGTTTCCAGATCGATTACCAATGCCCCCAGTGTGGTGCCCCAGCAACTCTGGAAGAAACCGACAAGTTGTTCCAGTGCCGGTACTGCCGGGTAAAATCATATCTTCAAGCCAAACATTTTCGTTTTGTGCTGCCAAACAATGCACCTGGGGATAAAGAGCTCTTATTCGTCCCTTATTGGCGTTTTAAGGGTATGCGCTTCTCTTGTCTTGCCGGAAAAATGGAGCACCAACTGGTCGATGTCAGCCACAAAGCCATCGATGACAAACAATTCCCCATATCCGTAGGTCTCCGCAGTCAGACTCAAAAACTTCGTTTTGCTTCACCCGACATAAAGGGGCGGTTTCTCACACCCACCCTTCCATTTTCCAAGATGATGGATATCATCGATAAACGTTTCAACGCATCGCTGAACAGACCCATTGTCCATCAAGCGAACATCGGGGATAGCCTCAGCATCATTTATGCACCATTCTATTTTGACGGGTGTCTCATGGATGCAATCCTGAACCAGCCGGTAACGAAAAAGCTTCCGGACGATTTTGACACTTCCGTGTATGCCGGCAACCGTCTGAATTGGAATATTCGTTTTCTGCCCACCCTGTGCCCTCATTGCGGATGGGATCTTGAGGGAAAACGGGATTCCCTGGTGCTGAACTGTGAGAACTGTGCCTCGGTGTATAAGCCCGTGAAAAACGGCTTTTCAAAGCTCTCCACAGTCCATCTTGCCGAAAAAGGAAAACATCTGCGCTATATGCCCTTCTGGCGTATCAAAGCAGATGTATCCGGCATATCACTGACCTCCTATGCCGATCTTGTTCGCGAAGCCAATCTCCCCAAGACTGTCCAGCCCGGAATGCCGAATCCGGCGTTTCACTTCTGGGCCCTGGCTTTTAAAGTTCGACCACGGTTTTTTCTCAAGCTTTCCCAAGCCATGACCGTTGCTCAACCTGCAGGAAAGTTTTTACAGGGGATACCCAGTGGTAACCTGCACCCGGTTAACCTGCCCCTGAAAGAAGGACTCGAAAGTCTGAAATTGACGTTGTCCAGCATTATTAAACCGAGGCGTAAGGTGGTGAGCATCCTGCCGGATATAAAAATAACACCCAGAAGCTTTGTCCTTGTGTATCTTCCTTTTATTGAAAAACACCATGATTTAGTTCAGGCCGGGATGAATGTGGCTATCAACAAAAACATGCTGTCGCATGCAAAGAATCTTTGAGCCACCGGCTTAAACTTAGAATGATATGCAGTTACAAGTAATGTAGCGCAGGTCTTTAGACCTGCCAAAACGTTGTATGCGCTGTATAATTTCTCGGATATAGGCGCATTCACAGTGGGCGGGACACGGCCCCAACTCATCTTCGCGAAGACAATATCCAGGGCATTGCTCCTCCCCGGTCATACGTTGTTCAAAGACCGGTCCATTATACAGGTGTTTGAATTCATCCACCTTTATGGCCAACGTAGCCTTACAGGAGTGATTGAACAGAAATACCCCTAGCGTCAACTCCTCGAAATGGACCTGATATCCAACGATCTCAATATTCGGGTCCCCAAGAAAAGCATCGAGTGTATCCCATTTGAAACCACAGGGTCCACATTTTTTAAACGCTGGAGTTGTCTTATTCATAATAGCGATCGAGAAACGAGCGGACAGACTCAAGATAACCGGGTGTATGGCTCGCATCACTGTGGTCGGCACCTGGCGCAATATACATATCCACCTTATTGGCTGGAAATCGCTGCTTCAAGGTATGGGCAAACGCCACCGGGAATCGTTGATCTTTCTCACCATGAATGATCATCACGGGCATGCAAAGATCAGGTGCCAGATTGGCAGGACTGTACTGATCCATAACGCCCGGGTAAAATAGATTCCACCAGAAAACAATCATGGGCCCGATAACAGTTCCGAAAAACCAGTTTGCCCACTTATAGAGACTCAACAGGCCTTCCTTGGTATAGGCATAACTTGCTTCGAGAAAAAGTCGTTTGATTTTCTCGGGGTTTCTGTGGGCGGCGATGATAGCACCTGCCGCACCGGCTGAGTGGCCATATAAACTGACGGGTTCCGCGATCCATTTCAGAACCGCCTCGATATCTTCAGCAAACTTGACCGCATTGACAAAACGCGATTTAGTGGAGCCGCCATGATCCCGTGCGCTGTGCATGACCGTTGTAAAACCAAGACCGGCAAATAAACGGGCCCTGTGAACCATGCGGTCCCGGTTGCGACCCCAGCCGTGTGCAAAGACCACAATACCACAAGAGTCCCCTTCCGGCTCCACACGCCAGACTTCCAAAGATCCACCATTAAGGGTCGGTATCCGGGTATCGGTCACCCTGCCCCAATCCGGTTCATCGGTGATTGGATTCCTTGGAATTCGTTGCACAACAAAAGATAACAGGAGGGTGGTTAAGAGGTAGAATGCCATTAGGCCAAGTAAAATGGATAGAAACATACTCAAAATTCATTTCCTCTGAAGTGATAATTAGAAAAGGGTCCGAGGATCCAAGGGTTCCAGGGCCAGCTATAAGCTAATAACTCCCCTCGAACCCTTGAACCCTATCTGTTTAATAATTCTTTTCTCAGCATATCGATAGCCGCCATGCCGAAAATACTTTTGTTCATGGAGCGCTGCCCGAAAGGAAAACAGAGGCGTCTTCCCTCTACTTTTTCCGGTGTTGCCAGGCCGATGCAGACTGTGCCTACGGGCTTGTCATCGGACCCTCCGGCAGGCCCGGCAATTCCGGTGGTGGATATCGCGTACGTCGCACCTGAAATACGGCGCGCGCCTTCTGCCATGGCTTTAGCGGTCTCCTCGTGAACGGCCCCGTACTTTTTCAACAAATCAGGAGCAACCCCCAAGACATTGGTCTTGGCATTGTTGGAATAGGTTACGCCTGAAAAAAGGAAATAGTCCGAGCTCCCGGGCACATCGGTCAACCAGTTGGCGATCCGACCGCCGGTGCAACTTTCGGCAACTGCCACGGTCGCTCCCCGTTTCCTCAGAAGATCCCCCACCACCGCCTGCATGGATGCGCCTTCCAGTGACAGGACATGCCTTCCCAGTCGGTTTAAAATCCAT
>QMMS01000383.1 GCA_003647375.1 Deltaproteobacteria bacterium | reverse complement strand
GATTGTTTTAGTTTGTTTTAATTTATTTATTACATTGCTTATCTCGCTTTGGCATTTAATAATACGTTGTACACAATGTTGATGTACTCCGAATATACCAAGGGCTATACCTATGGTGACTCCGCCGAAAGCGGCTAGTAAAAAATAGAAACTATCTAGCATGTTATTCTTACTTCCTTTTTTGGTAAAACCAGACTGTTGTAGGGTGTATTATTTTTAATTTATGTTTAAATCGTATATGGTTTATGGTAGCAATAATATTTGTTAGGGAGAGATTCTTAGTACGAATCTCTTTGAGTATTTGTAATGTATTTTCTACAGGTTGTATACATAAATGGAGTAAATAAGTGTCTGTAGGTACACTTGGTGGTGTATTGTTTTTTACAGGTTTAACATTAACTTGATTGAGTAGTGAGACCGAGTTTTTTATTTTATTTAGTGTTCGGAATACTTCTCTGGGATTACAATCATAATTAAATGCATTATCATCTTGTTTGTAGTCACCAGTAAGGGTGTTTTTTGTTAGTACGCGATCTCGTGTATACACATCGAATCGTATGGTGAATGTGTTTAGTTGTTGTATTTGTTTATGTAATCCCCATTGTTCCATAGCTTTTATGGTGTCTTTACTTATTGCAGACATATTTGTATTGTAGTAATTAATACTTAAATCACGTATATCTCCGTGTTTTATATTAGTCATTGCAGATGTATTCGGTGGTAATTCACTTGTATCCAAACCATTTGGAATACGGTGTATATATGTTTTATGGTTTTCATATGTATACATATTACATCTCGAAGTTTTAATTTAGTTGGTTAAGTCTCTATGAACTTATTTAAGTCTCTATGGATTTAGTAATCCTTAGGGATTACTAAGTCCATAGTTGTATAGATTCTAAGTGAGCTATACAGTGTTTACGGTTGGCCATCTCTAAGTATCTTCCGTCTTTAGTTAGATGTGAAAATGTATCCATCTCTTTTTTTATGGCTTTTATTTGTTTAATGTGTGGCGCGGGTAAGAATTGATCCATTTCATGAGCAATGTGAATTGCGCTGATAGTGGATGTTCTCTCAAATCTAGCTGTAGCTGTATAGGCTTGTTTAAATATCTTTACCGGTATTAACATTCTAGTAGAGATAGAGTCGTCCTCGTTATTCCACATACGATTAGCCGATGAAGAATAGAGGTCCATTGTTGTTAAGTCAGACTCATCTATGGGCATAATTTCTTCGTCTTCGCATAATGCGATTAGGAAGTGTAAGGCATCTCCACCAGATTCTATTTGGTTATAGCGTGAATGTTCGCCGACGTGAGAAGGGATATTCTGTGGGTCGTAGTCTGTTAAATCCAGACTGTCCAGATAATGTGCGTAGTGCGTTAATATTTTTTGACGACGTGGTGAGTTGACGGTACCAAATTTACTGAAGTAAGTTTTGTCTTTTTTGTGTAGGTCTGAGACACTAAGAGTCCAGAAGCGTCTTTCTTCTCCACGTGTTTCTTCCGGGACAGAAAATCCCGGGTTAGCCGTTGCGAAGATATCAAAGCATGATTTACTTTCATTGGTTACGCTGAGGTATTTAGTATTAACCGTGGTTGTTTCTTGCGTAATAAGGTCTTTGAGTATTGAGTTGTCTTGTTCTCGTCCTCCCCATGTTGCTTCTTCCAGTCCCACCATGGTGGTAAATGCATAATGTGAGTTAAATTGACCGGTTAATGATTTGAAGTTAGAGGTTGTGTAGGTAAAAGGTGCATGCAATGCCATGACTAGTGAAGCCATGACTGTTTTCCCGGTACCTTTTCCACCCATGAGTGTAATCATTAGTCCTGTTTTCTTTTCTGGATAACGACGTGTGAATGCAATCCATTTATGCAAATGTTCTGCTGATTGTTTATCGCCATCACAGATAACGTTTAATACCAGGTCTTTTACGTTTATTAGATCTGCAGGTTGTGGTTCTATTGGTTGGACATAAAAACCGAAGAATTGATTGAGCGTTTTATTTGCAGGCATTATATCTGGCATGCGTGCACGATCTTCTTCGCAATACATATTTGATTTTGGTTCAAATTCCATATCGCGGTAGTGAAAGGTTTCTTTATCGGCTAACCAGATAGGTGCTGCTGCCTTCCATTCTACTATGGTTTGTCCTTGTTTATTCTGTTTTGTCATAGGAAGGCGTATGTTAGAGATGTCTAACTCAAAGTCTTGTTTTCCCAAGAAAGTGTAGTGCCCACTCGCGGTGTTTCTGCAGACAATTCTTACGCTGCCACCATTCGTGCGAGCTATTGCGTAGTATCTGGAAATTTTTTTTAGTGTGTCATCTGCATTTTCAGGTATTTTACTCATGACAAATGGAGGTGGTTCAAAGTTATGCATGAAGCCGTGTTTCATTGCCATACCAAAGACTGTTCCTATTGTTACCGGTGCACGATCGGAATGATTAAGACTCATTGAGTGCCAGGTGTATTCTATGTCAGCGTCATTGGTGTAAGTTGTTGGTGTTGCATTAGCATATCGTTTATCTACTTGGTAATCCCCACGTGACCATTCTTGTGCGATGGTAAGTCCGCGTTGTTGACCTTTGAATTCATTGTGTAATCCCATAAGTACTTTTAGCCAACCGTCGCGATCTCCGGAGAAGACAGGGTCGAGGTAGCTTAATGAAGTTAATATGTTAATCTCATCAGGCATAGTGAGTGCTTGGTTGATGTCACTTTTTAATTGGAACCTAGGTGCGATTGTTTTAGGTGGGAAATATTTTATAATATCATCCCAGGAGTATCGTTGGCCTTTAGCTTCTATTAGTTTAACTTTTTGTGGGTCGCCTTTAAGATGGTCGAATCCAGGGATTCTTAAGACTCGCGATAAATCTTTGGCGTTTGGATCACTATCGTACTCAGTAACCATATGCTCTTGAACGGCACGTGCTTTTAATTTATCAAGTGTGTCAGTTAAGAAGTAATAATGGAATTTGTTAACGGATGATTCAATGACCATTGAAGGTTCAATAGGAAAATCTTTGGGTGTACCGGTATCATCTTCTACGAAGATGGTATTAATGCTGGTAATGTTATGATTACGACGTCCGTTTCCGTCGGTGTTATTGACTGTGACGAATATACCACAGCCTAATCGATTCATGTTAAGTAATTCTTCACGACTAGCTTCCCATGTACCAATGATTTGGCGGGTTAGCATTTGTCTTTGTGTTTTATCTACTTTTTTATTGTCAGGAAATCCTGTGAATACAAAAGTGTGGCGGTTAAAGTCTGCACGATTGTTTGTACCAGATAATAATCGTAGGTATAGTTCTGCATCTTTTATATTTATTTCTATGTTAGGGTGTACGTTATTGGCTTTATTGGGTAGGTTAATGATATTAGCCACAGTTTAATTCCTCTTTAGTAAAGAACTGCTCTAAGAAGGCGTCTATTTGGCTACGTCTGTACAACCTAGAGCCTTTAATCTTAATAGGTTTAGGTAAGTCACCTGATTTTTCCCATCCTATTAGATTGGCGTAAGGGACGCCCATACGGTCGGCTAACTCTTTACGGGTTATAAATAAGGTTTCAACTGTGGACATAGTTATGGTTTCCGTTTGAATATGTTGAATATGTTGAATATGTTTATAGTAACAAGGTAAGTTTTGTCTGTAAATATATTTTTATTTTTACCAATGTGAGCTGAGGATAAAAAGGGATAAAAGTAAAAGGCTATTTTATCCCTGCTTTTTTAGGTGTAAGCTATTGATATATAACCATAAAAATATCTTGGGGATAAAAAGGCATAAAATTAGGGGTAAACAAAAACCCTCTAGAGATTTGCTCTTTACCTATATATAAAAGTTCTATATATTCTATCCTTCTATCCTTTTTATCCTTTTAGAGAAAGAATAGAGTGTAAGTATATAGAATATATAGAGATTATTTTAAGATTTAGAAAGGATAAAAAAAGTAAAAAAAGGGATAAAGGATAATAATATTAATACCACTGGAATTAAGCGCGCCAATAGTAGTTTTCAGTAAGGAATGCTATCCCCACGTATAATTTGCTTTTGATGTTAGTTGCGTACCGCTAGGTAGCATCCAACGGCAGTTGGTTAGGGTTAGTACCCTAATCTAAGAGAAAGGGCGTGTAACGACCGCGCAGAGCTGTTAAATAGAGTTTATTCTCCCTAGCCGTAGGCCAGGGAGAATAAATGATTACGCACTTACTGCTTTAGGTTAATTAAGCCTTAGTGCAGTAAGAACGATTTGAAGTTTCATTATGTGTGTTTTAACACTCCACTCCCGTTTTCGCACTGTATGTGCTACAGACTTTCCTGATGGTCTTAAGTACAGAGTATGTACCATCCGAATCATATCGGAGTCTCCCTTTAATCCAAGAGCGGTGGAACTCTTATTTATTTTTAGTTGTACTTATTTTATACAAGGTTAAGGTTAATCGTATCTGTTATAACAGGGATTAAACCAATATCTTATAGTTTATGCGTCCATAAAGGTAATAGGATAGCCTGTATTAATAGTAAGTAGGCT
>QMMS01000382.1 GCA_003647375.1 Deltaproteobacteria bacterium | reverse complement strand
TATAGGTATCAGTATGTACGAACTCACCGAGTCTCAAAAAGCCCGGCATGCCATCCGGGAATTCAAAACCATAACGGATGCTCTGGCCCTGAGAGGATTCTATCGGCCATCGGGCAAATTTGGCAAGGATCTCGAAAGTTGTCTCAAAAACCTGAGCCCTGAAATTTACGGCTCCATGAACGATCCCCGGGTTGTGGAGTTAAAGGGACTGGAATATGTCATCGATCGATTGCCGTGCGGTATCGAAGCGTGCACGAAAATTATCCTGACCGAGGAAAATCCACCGAAAAACAGTAAGTTCGAGAGAATCGAACCCCTGAAACGACGCAGAACCGCCTACCGGGTCGGCACCCATGAAATCTGTATGGTCATTTCACGTGGATTAAGCGAAATATACGACATTTTGACACATATGACATTTCTTTTTTCCGAAGCCAAAAAAATTCATACCCGCATGAAAGACGACTCGGACAATATCTCCATCGAGTGGAACGAACTCAAACAAACGGTTGAACACCTTGACGAACTCAACGACACACAACTGGATCAAGCACTCTGGAATCTCAGCATCATCCTGGGTAGATCTTATCAGGAAACCAAAGACACCTTTACCTATCTTGAAGAAAACAAACAGCGCACCGGCAGTAACAACGGGCTGTTCTCATTGATTTTTCACCTTGGAAAGCTCATAGATGATGAAACCATCTCCAGGGAGAACGCCTTGGTGATTTACCTGCAGCCATCCCTCATGAATATCATCGGCCATCAGCGGTACGGAAGAGTGTGGGCTGAAGACCTCAAGGCAAAGTTGCTTTCCATGGCGCTCCTGAAGCGACCTATCCACATTATCAGCGCCAATCTGCACAGCGTGGCCAATCTGCTATACGGTTTTGCCGCCATCAACAAAAACAAAACCATGTCCATTGAAGACGACCTGTACCGGTTCATCCCTCAGATTCGAACCATCAGTGAAGAAATCGAAGCCTATGGCGAAGCCCATGGGCTTGCCACGGTGTGTGATCGTTCCGGGACCCATATCGATTGCCAGATCATTGACTCTGCACGGTTCGCGTCACTCCCCTTCCATCCGAAGATCTCCATTGCTTTGCCCGAATCCGACCAGGAAAAACCGGTCATTCTCGTTATGGATTACGCATTTGGAACGCAGGCTTTTGAACTCATGGAAAACCTGCTGACACCGGTCAAAGATGACGACACAACCGTCTACCTGAATATCCAATCCATCTCCATCATGGGAAAAGCCGGCATTCTCACGGGTAAAAAAGGAGACATCATGCTGGCCACAGCCCATGTATTCGAAGGTACTTCGGACAATTACATTTTTGAAAACGATTTGCATGAACGTGAGTTTGACACCACTGTGGATGTATACACAGGTCCCATGGTGACGGTGTTGGGAACTTCCCTCCAGAACCGGGACGTATTACACAAATTTCTGGAAGACTGGAAAACGGTCGGATTGGAAATGGAAGGTGGCCACTACCAGCGGGCCATCAGCGCTGCCATCATCAAGGGCAACATTTCCAAAGATATCACCCTGCGTTATGCATATTATGGCTCTGATAACCCATTGATGACGGGCCACACACTGGCTGCCGGCGCCATGGGAGAAGAAGGCGTCAAGCCGACATATATGATCACCAAGGTGTTGCTCGAAAAAATATTTTATTCCGTCATTTAAAACCTGGTCCTGTTTGGGCCAGGTCAGATATATTTGGCTATGCCCATGGCGGTAGTTACTTAAATCCGAAGCACGAAATTCGAAATCCCAAACAATACAGAATGATCCAAATTCAAATGATCAAAACAAGACCTTGGATATACAAGTTAAAGCTATGTTTAAATCATTTGAGCATTTGATATTTGAATTTGTTTCGTATTTCGATATTCGGATTTAGAATTTATCACACGCTGAATGTGTATAACATTAACGCTTATAAGGTTGAATCAGTGCCGGGCCCTTTGGACCCGGGTATCTACTTCTCATCTCCTTGAATGTATTTACCAGCCCGTTTGTTGAAGAGTCGTGTGCGTCAAGGCGGTCATTGTTCTGCAGCTCAGGCAGAATTTTTTTGGCCAGTTGCTTGCCGAGTTCCACCCCCCATTGGTCGAAACTGAAAATGTTCCAGACAATGCCCTGGACGAATATTTTATGTTCGTACATAGCGATCAGGCTTCCCAGAACACGTGGCGTCAGCTGCTTGAACAAGATCGAATTGGTGGGCCGGTTTCCTTCAAAAACTTTATGCGGGGCCAAGCGTTTGATGTCTTCTTCTTCTTTTCCTTCGGCTCTCATTTCCCCTGCGACTGCATCTTCGGTCTTACCGTTCATGAGGGCTTCCGTCTGAGCAAAAAAGTTGGACAAAAGAATTGTGTGATGATCACCCACAGGGTTATGTGTGACGGCAGGTGCCAGGAAATCCGAAGGCACCAGCCGGGTCCCCTGGTGGATCAACTGGTAAAAAGCATGCTGGCCGTTGGTGCCTGGTTCTCCCCATACGATGGGTCCTGTCCGGCAGGCGACAGCCCCGCCGTTTCTGTCGATGGACTTGCCATTGCTTTCCATGTTGCCCTGTTGAAAATAGGCCGGAAACCGATGCATGTACTGGTCATAGGGCAGAATCGCTTCGGTTTCAGCGCCAAAGAAGTTATTGTACCAGATATGGATCAATGCCAGGATAACAGGAATATTATCCTCAAACCGGGTCGAGCGGAAATGCCGGTCCATGTCATGGCCCCCCTCCAGCAGGGCTTCATAGTTTCCAAACCCTATGCTGCAGGCTATGGACAACCCTATGGCCGACCAGAGCGAATACCTGCCGCCGACCCAGTCCCAGAAACGAAACATGTTGTCCGGGTGAATGCCGAATTTTTCGATTGCCGGCTGATTGGTGGAAATCGCCACAAAATGCCTGGCGATATGCAATTCATCCCCGGCCTGAGACAGGAACCACTTCCTCGCCGAATCGGCATTGGTCATGGTCTCCTGAGTGGTAAACGTTTTCGAAGCAATCAGGAACAAAGTGGTTTCCGGATTCAGGTGTTTCAAGGTCTCCGTGATTTGGGTGCCATCGACATTGGAAATAAAATGGACGGACATGCCTTGCCTGGCATACGGCTTCAGACATTCGGTCACCATCCTGGGACCCAGGTCCGAACCGCCGATCCCGATATTCACGATGTCCTCTACTTTTTTCCCGGAATACCCGCGCCATTCGCCGGAGTGCACACTGTTTGAAAAGGCTTTCATCTGTGCCAGAACGGCATTCACTTCCGGCATGACGTCCTGACCATCAACCATCACGGGACGATTGCGCCTGTTTCTTAAGGCCACATGGAGCACGGCCCTGTTTTCGGTTTCGTTGATGCTGTCACCCTGGAACATTTTTTCAATGGCATCAGCCAGGTGGACTTCCCCTGCAAGCTGGATGAGCAAGTCCAGGGTCTTTTCCGTTATGCGGTTTTTGGAATAATCCACGAGAAGGTCCTTGAATCGAATGGAGAATTTTTCAAATCGCCCGGGGTCTGAATGGAATAGACCTTTCATGTGGGTGTCTTTAATTTCTTCAAAATGGGTCGCCAGCGCCTGCCAGCTCATGGTTCGGGTGGGATCTGTTTTTTTCAGCATGACAACACCTGTTTGCATTGATGAATATGAAGGGGATCAATCTTTTGTTGACGAGTTCAAGATATTTCCTGTATATTATGAAGTTCAACTTTCGGTTTTCACCATCGATAGAGCGAAATGGGTGATTCGATGGCGATTTGCGCTGTTTAAGCCAATTAGGGCCCCTAACATCAGCGCATGACAATGAAAATCCAATATGAAAATGATGAAATACGCACAGATACTTATCGGTATCCTATTTTGCCTTCTTGTTCAACAGGATATCTACGCTCAAACCCTCTACACCTGGAAGGATACCACGGGTACGATCCATATTTCCCAGCAGAAACCCTCGGCAAACCAGCCTTTGATAGACCGGCGGCACTATGCGGTCAGGCTTGCTTCCAAACCGGCAATCGAAACGTCATCGTCTGCTGATATCGGGGAAGACGCTGTTCTGACAGCAACCAGGCAGGCAAAACTGGCCAGGAAACATGCAGAGACGTCCAGACGTATGGCTGAAGATGCCATCCTAGAAGCCAATCAGGTAAAAAATGAAACCGACGTCTTTCTTGAACCCTGGCGGAACAAAAAGCAGGTCAGAAAAAATATCCTGTTGCAGATCGAAAGCCGTATCCAGAAAGCCAACCAGCTCATTGCAAAAGCAGAACATCTTATTGATTCTGCCAACGAGGCTGAACAAAAGGCGCAAGCTGCGGAAAAAGAAGCCCGAAGGACCCAGGATAAATTTTTTGAAGCCTACCGAGAGATCATTACAAATTAGTGTCCGTCCAGAAATGAGGGTTTTTGCGTGAGATCAAGGCGGACGACAGATTTAACCCGGAGTAATAGCGTGCTATTTTGAGGAGTTAAATCATGGCGTCCAACGCCGATATCGCGGAAAAAAACCATT
>QMMS01000381.1 GCA_003647375.1 Deltaproteobacteria bacterium | reverse complement strand
GGCGTTAATGTAATCGCGCAAGATAGCTTTTCCGGTATCCACATCGCCGATCAGAAGGCAGTCAATTCCTTCTTTAAGTAGTTCTTCCCGAAAAATCGGGTCGCGCGCGATCCGGTTTTTAATGGTTTCTTTAAAATCTCTAGTGAGTGCCATTTTCAATGCTCCCGACGTTTCTTCGTACCTCCACTAAGCAAGATTACGATACTATCACCATATTCCTTGATTTTGATCATTGTTTATAAAGTAACATAAGTGTTACTATGGGTCAACAGAATATTTTGAAATATAATCAATAATTTTTTTGACACAAGTAAATATCGTTTGTAACAAAGTAAACGACATTGTGCAGAAAATATCCTTGAAAATCTGCAGCTGACATGAAGATTTTCAAAGACCTAAATTGAGCGATTGTCGAGGTTACCGTATCTACAAGAAAGATGTTGTTCCGCTATAGTGGACTATGCGGGATGGCATCTGACGCCGTAGATGCGGTGAGATCGACAATCCCAACGGGTTTCAAATTTTAAGGATTTAAATGGATAGAATCCCCTGAAAATATATCTAAATTCAATATTCTTAAAATATGAAACGCTCACTTTAGGTAAGAGTATTGTGGCTGTATGATTCCCAGACCAAAACCCATTCACTAAATTGAAGTCTCGTTTAAAATCCACCCGTTATTCATGCTTTTAAAACCAGAGATGCCTATTTCTGGGCAACACATTCCGGCGCCGAGCTCGATCTCATGATACCGATTGCCGGCACGCATTTTGAAGAATAAATACTTCACAAGGAAATTCACAAATGGATGTGCCGGTTGAGCGGATAAGCAGTAAAATTTATGTTATACGCGTTATCAAAGTGATGCTGGATAGAGACCTGGCAGAACTATATCGTGTTGAAACTAAAGCATTAAAACAAGCGGTTAAAAGAAATATCGACAGATTCCCTGCTGATTTCATGTTTGAAATGGATAAACTGGAGTTTGAAAATTGGAGGTCACAATTTGTGACCTCCAAAAGCGACATGATGGGATTTGGGAGGCCATCTCGGGCAATGTGCAGTTAAAGCTGCTCAACAATGCCTGGTGCTTTAACTGCAGGAAGACGACCGGCATCGGCGGTGGGGTCACTGGCAAAGTTCCCCCAGTGTTGCAAAAGCCGGAGACCCTCCGCGGCTCCCCCGTAAACACCTAGTATACTAATATATTTATGCTTTTGAAATGCATGAGAGTCATTAAAGTACATCAGAAGCATAGCAATTAGTGTCCGGGGAGTGTCCGCTATCCTCAACTGTAACAAAGTCCTTGATCTTTTTCTGGGGTTAGTTAAAAAAACGTTAATAAAGTTATTAAAATAACCTTTACTGCCTAAAATTATATTATTTATTGTTTGACAAGGTTGTGATCCGTTGATAACTTAAGGACACACACATGAAATGTGAGCCAGAAAATGCCGAGCTGCTAACTTTACTTGACTTAGATGGTCAATCGTTTTGGTGTAACAGTCGTTATTGGGTCAAATTTGAGGCCCGTAAAGTTGATAAAGATCAAAACCGTCCACATGGTATCAAGTACTCTTTAACATTACATGATCGAAACAACACCCGAATTTTCGGTCTTGATAATGCTCATGCGATAAAAAAGAGAGGGCGACGACCAAAGAAATATTCTGGCCGTATCATCACCTGGGACCATGTCCACAAACAAGAAAATGTTGAACGCTATTTATTTTCGTCAGCCAGCCAACTTCTGGATGACTTTTGGAGAGTTGTGAACGAGATAGTGGATGGATAGGTGGTAATGAAAGGGGGGCAAAATGAAGACGAAGATTGTCAAAGTTGGGATAATGTCATTTAAAATATTTCAAAAATATACAAAGGCAATCGCATGTGGGAAATATAAACCTCAAAAAAATGCACCTAAGATTTGGTTTGAGTCTGTAGAGACTTGTATGCAGATTCTGAGCACAAAAAATATCGAGCTTTTAAAACTTATAGAAAAAGAAAAACCAGCATCGATAGTTGAGTTGTCCAGAATATCCGGAAGAAATAAAGGCAATCTGTCTCGGACACTAAAAACTTTTCAAAGACATCAAATCGTAGATTTCATAAAGGAGGATCGACGTAAAAAGCCGGTAGCATTGGCGACACAGTTTGATATTCAAGTTGGAAGAAATATGCCTTCTTTCATGTTCGACGAAGACTCTACATCGCAACAAAGCGAGACAACCTGCTGATATACGTCTCTTTAGAAAGGGAAAAGGCTCGGAGTGATTCGAGCCTTTTATTATGAAAATATGACGTGGATAACTGATGTAGTTCCTCAAGGTAGCCACCACATAGACCTAAATACACCCTCCAAGCTGGTTTTGACAAAAAGCCCAAATTTTATTATGGAAGAAGATGTTTTTTCAGTCTAATTTATCGTTTAATTGTATAGGTTCATGTGATGCTGCCAGCATTTGTTGAATGGATAAATAAGTGTCTTGGGGCCTGAGGCCTATGTGGTGGAACCTGAAGAACTGCGATGGGTGATTCAAGCAGATCTGGAGCGATCCTTAGACCAGTACCGGGAAGGCAAAGTATATCAGGTGAAGGAAACAGACGAACGTTTAATGGAAAAGGGCAAATGAGATCCCAGCATGCAATACGCAGGAGGTGTTATGGCTTTTTACATTGTCCAACACGGTCAGAGCTTAACCAAGGATCTTGATCCCGAAAAGGTCTCTCAAATCACGGAATCGAGACAGTGGGAAAAATCGCCCAGATCGCTCAAAACTATGGGGTGAAGGTGGCGCGGATCCAGCACAGTGGGAAAAAACGGGCCCGACAGACAGCCGAGCTTCTGGCCGCAATCCTGAAGCCGCCAGAGGGGCTGCAGGAGATAGCCAATATCAAACCGCTGGATGACGTTGCGCCCTTTGCATCCCAGGTGGATTATTCAGTCAATACCATGGTGGTGGGTCACCTGCCCTTTTTGGAACGGTTGACGTCCTTTCTCATCACCGGGCGGCAAAGCCCCGTCGTGTTCAAGCTCCAAAACGGGGGCATTCTATGCCTTGATCAGATTGAGAGTTTGGAATTCCCGGCAATCAAATGGGCATTGATGCCCCAGGTGAAATAGGGGGGGCAATAGATTGAAGTAGCTTGCGAAGAACGAAGCAATATTTCCATATTGGAAAAGGAGTTAACGCGCGTTTTGTACGACTTTTCCAAATCAGTTCTTTTTGAGGTCACAAATTGTGACCTCAAAATCTTAGATTGAGCATTGAGAACCAAGGGCAGACCTGACCATTTATAAAAACTTATAATTTAAGGTCCCTGACTTTATCCCGGACAAGAGACAAACCCGTCCGGATCCGCAAGGGTCAGGTTTTTAACAAAAAGAGGTCTCCGATCTGCGACGCGGCCAGTTCGGCCATTACCCTATGCCCCTGCCGATGGTCCGTATCATCTGGTTTATACCTGTTTTGAAAGTTCACCCAATGACGCATCCAGACGTTCCACGATGGTATCGCACTGGTCCTTTGTGATGATAAAAGGGGGACAGATGAGAAAATGGTCCCCGGAAACGCCATCCACACTGCCCGAGCCGGGATAGATAACCAGGCCTTTTTCAAGGGCGATCCGCCCCAGTTTTTTTCCCGCCGCCACGCCGGGGTCAAAGGGCAGGTTGCCGTTTTTATCCTGGACCAGTTCAATACCCATGAGCAGTCCTTTGCCCCTGATATCCCCTACCATCGCATGCGTTGTCAGTGCCGCCATCTGTTTGAAAAGATAGCGGCCCATATCCCGGGCCCGTTCAACCAGGTTTTCCGCATCCATGATTTCGAGGACCTTAAGGGCGGCAGTGGTTGAAATGGGGTTGGCCGCATAGGTGAAGATGTGCTCGAACAGGCGTTTTTCCTTATAAAACGCGGACCGGATTTTATCCGATACGATTACGGCGCCCAGGGGGCTGTAGCCGCCGCTCAGGCTTTTGGCAACCGCAATCATATCCGGTGTGGTATGCCAGTGCTCCATGGCGAAGTTTTTGCCTGTCCGTCCCATGCCCGTGATCACTTCATCGGCGATAAACAGGACATTGTACGTGTCGCAGATCTTTCTGATGACCGGAAAGTAGTCATCCGGCGGTACGGTGGCGCCGCAGGCCGACCCCACCACGGGCTCTGCAATAAATGCGGAGACGGTCTCGGGTCCGGCCGTTAATATGGCATGTTCCAGCTCCCTCGCACACCGGACGTTGCAGTCGGGATGGGTTTGATTATAGGGGCATCTGAAGCAATAGCAGGGGTTGATGTGGGGGAAATCCGCCAGCAGGGGACGGCATGCCTCGCGGCGTTTTGCCATCCCGGTGGCGGCCAGCGCCCCGAGGGTGGCACCGTGATAGCTCTGCTTTCTGGCAATGATCCGCCATTTTTTGTCATTGCCGGTTTCAAGGTGGTATTGCCGGGCCAGTTTGATGGCTGTTTCAACGGATTCAGATCCGCCCGACGTGAAGTTCACATGATTCAAGTCGCCCGGTGCCATGGCAGCGAGTTTG
>QMMS01000380.1 GCA_003647375.1 Deltaproteobacteria bacterium | reverse complement strand
TTCAGGTGAAAATATCATCCATCTCAAAAACCTTCGAACTGTCTGACATAGCTGTTTACTCTCTGACCATCGAGTAGGCCATGACAAGAACGGCGAAAAAAATTCTTTCTGACCCTATATAAAAAAGCCCCATTTTGTACAACACGTTTGTACAAGATAGGGCTCAAATCATTAATTATCTAATGATATCACATTCTTGGTGGCGATGCAGGGAATTGAACCCCGGACACTGCGGATATGAGCCGCATGCTCTAACCATCTGAGCTACATCGCCAATCAGGATCAGGCTTCCCGAAATTTAACAGCGGGTTTCCTACCAACTTGGCATACTGAAGTCAAGCTGTTTATTGCTGTTTCGTTGCCGGGAAAGATCCGACGGCTTCGATTGTAAACTCCTCGAGAGATTCCGGCAGATCCGAAAACACAACCATGAACGGAATAGACCGTCCAGGTTTCACATCAAAATTGGATTTCTTATCCCCAAATCGATTCGACAAGCGCTGGTTGATATCTGCCAGCGACATTTTAGACAGGTCCGGGTCTGAAATAATATTCCCGCCGTATACAGTCACCTCCTTTGCCAGCATTTTGCCGGAGGAAAAAAGGCTGCCTTGAATTTTGATATACTTGCGATTTCCGGAAAATTCATTTTTCACCGTCCCGGTAATGACAAACAATTTTCCATGCATTGTATTGTCGATAAACTTGCTGTTGATGTTATCAATTCTGATCTCACCAACCTCCTTCATCTCGGGCTTCATCACCTGGTTGAGATAAGGCACCTGCTTCAGATAATCCGTCACATACGGCACATCCATATTCATAAATCTATCGAGAAGAACAACCGCAACCAGTGGCAATATAAGCAGGAGCAGCAGCAACATAACCGGCCGCAGGATACCGCTTTTTTTGACAGGTTTGCTTTTCTTTGTTTTCTTCTTTTTTTCTTTTTTCTCGGTGGGGGCCTCATCGACATTCACCAGCGGTTCCGCGTATTCAATGGTTTCAGATCCCACCCCAATCTCTTCGACTTCGGATATGGTGGCCATTCCATCAAGATCGTCGGCATCTTCATCAACTTCAAATTCAAGCTCAATGTCTTCCCCGCTGAAATGCCCTTGAACCTGGTCCCCTTCCGCCGGGACATCGAATTCATCAAACCCGGAGATGTCGATATTTTCCGGCTTATCTCCGCCACTCGATGCCATAACCGGGTCGGAAGCTTCGCCGATGTCCAATTCGAGTTCCACGTCTTCGATATCTTCTTCCATGTAGTCATCATCGGCATCGATCATAATATCCGACAGATCAATTTCACCTGTCTGATCCATCAGATCGTCGGCGTCGGGCGACTCTTTCCACTTTTCCACTTCGATTTCAACATTGTCAATGTCAGATGCGAGACTGACGGTTTCAGCCTCTTGACCATCCCCCTCCAGCATCTTTTCAATGTCTGAAAGATCAACATCCTCGCTATCCTCAGCAGCAGTGTCACCTGCGGCCTCTCCCTCAAACTCCATATCCAGTTCAAAATCGAGGTCTTCGAGCTCGACATTCTCTTTTTCCATGGAAGGAAGCTCTGATTCAGAATCCGGGAGTGCGTCATCCGCCATCTCGAGGTCGAGATCAAGTTCTTCCCCGAGATCGTCAGAAACATCCTCAGTCTCGGGCTTCGGGACTGCATCGAGCATGACGGTTTCTTCAAAATCTGAAAAATCGAGTACTTCCGATTCTATATCGTCCTTGTCATCAGTCACACCCGTGTCTGTTTCCGGTTCTGAATCCAGATCAAGATCGAGATCCAGCTCATCTTTATCGGTTTCGATCTCTGGTTCAGATTCCATGGACAACTCTATATCGGAAAGGTCGAGCTCCTCGGACGTGGTGTCTTCTTCGGCCGATACTTCCTCTTCAGGCGTCACGTCGAGTCCCAGGTCCAGATCCAAATCCTCTAATAAAGCGTCTTCTTCAACCGGTGTCTCCTCTTCAAGCACCTCGTCAAAATCCAGATCCAGGTTTTCTACTGTGTCACCTTCGTCCGAGATTTCCTCTTCAGGCGCCTCGTCAAAGTCCAGGTCCAGATCTTCTATTGTGCCGCCTTCGGCCGGTATCTCCTCTTCAGGTGCCTCATCAAAGTCCAGATCCAGATCTTCTATTGCGCCGCCTTCGACCGGCATCTCCTCTTCAGGTGCCTCGTCAAAGCTCAGATCCAAATCTTCTATTGTGCCGCCTTCGGCCGGTATCTCCTCTTCAGGTGCCTCATCAAAGTCCAGATCCAAATCTTCTATTGCGCCGCCTTCGGCCGGTATCTCCTCTTCAGGTGCCTCATCAAAGTCCAGATCCAGATCTTCCAGGGAGACATCTTCGGTGGGCGTCTCCTCCGCTGCCGGTTCCATGCCGAGCGATTCCTCGATACCGGGCAGATCCGTCTCCTCCATCACGTCTTCCACTTCTGCCGAAGCTTGGACCTCGTCTGTCACTTCATCCGGCAAATCGGCATCCGGTTCTCCAGCAAAGCTTTCTTCTACACCATCAACATCGTCTGCAGCAACTTCCGCTACAACTTCATTTTCTTCGGAAACCGTATCAATATCGAACTCCAGGTCGAGATCGTCCAGGGACGCATCCTTTTCCTCATCGACCGTAGATTCGGTATCATCACCGGCGCTTTCTTCTGCTTCCGCCTCTTCCACCGCTTCGGCTGTCATGTCGCCTGTTTCCTCAGGTGTGGATTCAGGCTCCGGCGCTTCGACAGCTTCGGTTTTTTCTTCGATCTCCTCAGGTGCCGCTGTTTCGGTAACTACTTGCTCAAGCTCCGGCAGACCCGGCGGATAGGCTGTAAACATGTGCTTACACCTGGAACATCGAACCTTTGAACCCGTCGGTTTTAAAAGTTTTTCATTCAGATTAAAACTGGTTTCGCAGTTTCCACAGGTGATAATCATGGCAAGCCCTCGCTCGTCAGTGCCCAGCCTTAGGTCAGCGGGCACCTGTTAAAAATTTCAGGTGATACATATCAGGTAGATTGCTATAATTTTCTTTTTCCAGGATCGGAATAAATTTCAGTTAGAACAGAAATCAGGCCGGATAATCCACGCGGCAGCCGTGAACGAAATTACATGATAATTGCCTTCTTGTCAATAATTTAAATTCGTTACATCCCAGTATCCGCTAACATCCGTACTAGTTTTTGCTGCTCTTCCGTCAGGTTTTCAGGTGTCTTGACATGGATCGTGATGAACAGGTCACCTTTCCTGGAGCCTTTCATGTGGGGTAGGCCATGCCCCGGCAACCGCATGCGGGTCTTATGTTTGGTGCCGGGTGGAATGGTCAGGCTCAATTCCCTGCCGCTCAGGATCGGGACCGAGATCTTGGTGCCCAAAATCGCTTCGCTCAACCGAATATCCCGCGTGGCTGTCAGGTCATACTCTTTGGCGCTGAAAACAGGATCCTTGAGAACTTTAGATTTGATATACAGATCCCCGGGCTGTCCACCATAGGGGCTGTTTTCCCCCTTGCCGGAAATTCTCAGCTTTTTGCCGGCAATCATTCCTTTCGGGATCTTGACAGAGATATTTTCCGATTGGTCATTATGCTGGAATCTGATGGTCTTATTGGCACCTGTGGCGACTTCCTGCAGGGTCAAGGGCAGTTCATATACGAGATCCGAACCCTTTGCCTGCGCCGGCTGTCTTGCCCTGCCCCTAAAAGGATCACCACCAAAGGCGAATCGCCCCCCCCCCCTGCCGCCGGAAGAAAAATTCATACCACCAAAGCCGAATTCCTTGAAAATATCACCAAAATCAAATCCCTTGAAAATGTCTTCCTGGGAATAGCGCTGGTGGAATCCGGATGATCCAAACGTATCGTACTGCTTACGTTTTTCTTTGTCACTCAGGACTGCGTAGGCTTCGCTGATCTGTTTGAACGTTTCTTCTGCTGCCTTGTCGCCCTTTGTATGATCCGGATGGTATTTCATGGCCATCTTTCGATAGGCTTTCTTGATCTCTTCGGCACTGGCGCTCTTGTTCAGACCCAGTATTTTGTAGTAATCCGCTGCAGGCATATTATTTAACCTTCATTCCTAATATTTAATTTTTATTGAAGTTGTTATCCCTTTTCCCGGTTATTTGCGAAAAGGGTTCAAGGGGTCCAGGATCCAAGGGTCCGAGTGTTTGTTTTCCGTAGATTGATTAACCCGGCAACTCAATCAACCCAACAAACTCAATAAACACTATCGCCATCGAACCCACTAATACATGTCCCATTATGGCGTTTAAGTTAAGTGTTTTGACCATGCGTGTCAAGCACCGTTATTGTTATTGAACCTATTGATATTGAAAGTTTTATTAGATAACGACACCTAAATAGCGCGATTGTCGAGGTTGCCGTAGCTGCAAGGAAGATGTCATTCCGCTATAGTGGACTATGCGGGACGGCATCTGACGCCGTAGATGCGGTAAGATCGGCAATAGAGCGATTGTCGAGGTTGCCGTAGCTGCAAGGAAGATGTCATTCCGCTATAGTGGACTATGCGGGACGGCAT
>QMMS01000379.1 GCA_003647375.1 Deltaproteobacteria bacterium | reverse complement strand
ATCCGCTCCCGGCTTCTGTATCCTGGACCATAAATCCGGTCTACACCCAAAACTACACCCTTTTTTACACCTTTTTGGGTCTTTTCTAATCTGATGCCATGCATTAGATTCAAAAAATGTGGTCTCTCACCTCAAAGACATCCGAACTATCATTACCAAAAGGAAGAATATCATGTTGCAAAAACAATCTGGGGAAGGCCTGAGATTAGAAACATCGGCAACCTACAGAATCCGCGTGCAGGGAAAGCTGGATGAAAGTTGGTTTGACCGATTGGGTAATATGGCCATCACGCCTGATACGGCAGCGGATAAACCGGCAGTGACGATCCTGGTCGGTCATCTGCCGGATCAAGCAGCCTTGTCCGGCGTGCTGAACAATCTCTACGACATGCACCTGCCGCTGCTGTCGGTTGAAAACTTGGATGAAAAATGAGGAGAGCACGAATATAGACGTATGTTATCGATGGAGGTGGTCGAACATTAATGCCGGGCCTGATTGAAGGACATGGCCACCTGCAAATGAATGGAAAGTCAATACTTGGAGACTCGTCATGAGCATATCGGTTCAAAAAGAACAATGGAAAAAATCAGGGTGCCAAATCCTATTCACGGTGTTACTGGTCATTGCTTTCACGGCTTCCGTGCAGGCTGCTGAAGCCACATCAGACAATACGATCAAACCGCGGCTTTCCACAGACGAGGTCGAGAACCAGATCATCCTGGACCATGCGGCCAACCCTCTCTATGAATCGCGCCTGTTGGCTCCAGTACGCGCTTGGCGGGATGGCGTGGCGGAAAAGACCGGTTTTAACTGGAGCCTTGATTACACCGCACTTTTTATGGATGTGAACGACAGCCCGGGGGAAGATAACGCGAGAAGTGGAATGGTTCGGTTTTTCGGCTACTGGGATCTGGTGGACCGTGGTGGTCCCAACAAAGGAAGTTTGAACTGGAAGATTGAAAATCGCCACAGCTATACGGATGTTGCTCCCGGTGAACTGGGGTTTCAAAGTGGTTATGTGGGAATGCTCGCGCCGGCGTTCAACGATCAGGGGAAGCGCCTGACGAACCTTTATTGGAAGCAGTATTTTGCAGATGGCAAGGCAACCGCCGTGGCGGGTTTTCTGGATGTGACGGATTACATCGATGTGTATTTGCTCGCCAGCCCATGGACTGGTTTCAATAACCTTGTATTCTCAACCGGCTCAGCATCTATGGATATTCCCAATGAGGCCGCCCTGGGTGTGGCGGCCGGCGGGATGGTTACCGGACAAGTGTATGCTCATGCCGGAATTTCCGACGCCAACTCGGACCCGACTGACCCGTTTGAAGGGTTCGATTCTGTAGCCGATGACAGCGATTTTTTCAAATGGGTTGAGATCGGGTTTACTCCCAAGCAAGACAAAATCTATTTCGATAATATCCACATCACGTTCTGGCATGTGGATGAGCGGGTAAATGATACCCCGGATGGCTGGGGTGTCAATCTGTCATGGCAGAAATTGATCACGGACAAATGGCTGCCTTTTGCCCGTGGTGGGTACACGAAAGACAGTGGCAGCCTTCTGGAAAAATCGGTGACAGTCGGGCTTGGCTATCAGCCGGTTCCGATGAGAGGTGTGATCGGACTCGGGTTTAACTGGGGCGAACCCAACCAGCTCTCGTTTGACGGAGCCGATAACCAGTACACAACAGAACTATTCTGGCGCTACCAGTTGACCAAAGAGCTGGCCGTTACACCGTCTATTCAATATATCAAAGATCCGGCACTGAACCTGGAAGATGACAATTTGTGGGTATTTGGATTCCGGGCGCGTGTAGCTCTGTAAAACGGTACTGCTTGAACAATAAAAGGAGGAAGACAAAATATGAAATGGCTACAAAAGCTTTTGTTGAGTGGGGTATTCATAGTAAGTACAGCCGTCATTGTTCAAGCCAACGAATGGATTCCGGTTACCGGTGCCGATATATTAAAAGAGTTTATGGGTGGCATGAAGGCTGAACGTACACTGGTAAACGGTGAGATCAGCCGGGGTGAATACTTTGAGGACGGCACCGGTACGCTGTTTGCGTGGAACGCATCAATTTCACGAACCTGGAAAATTGAGGGAGATGATCGGATTTGCATTTCCGCGGAGCGTAAGGTCAATTGTTACCGGCTTGAGCGCAATAGCGATAATCCGAATCTCTATCGTACTCTTGATGTTGAGACAGGGGATATCGCTGAATTTGAGGTAACAAATGGGAAAGCTATAATCAAAGCCGAGGCTAAGGATCCCGGTTCCGGGGGAGGGGCGGCAGCACCATCAACTGATGAATTAGCAGCCGAACTCTCAAATCCTAATACATCAGTTGCATCATTAACTATCAAGAACCAGTTTCGCTGGTTTGAAGGTGATCTTCCCGATGCCGACGATCAGTCGAGTTACACGCTGCTGTTTCAACCGGCTCTTCCCTTTGTTCTTGACAGCGGTGACAAGATCATATGGCGGCCTGCTGTCCCCTTACTTGTAGAACAACCCGTGTTTGACGCTGAAACTGCGGATTTTGAAGGAGAAACCGGTTTCGGTGACATTGTCATGGATTTAGCGTACGCCCCGAAGAGAGATGACAAACTTTTAATAGCTTTTGGTTTGATCACGTCAATACCGACGGCAACTAACGACCTGGGTACGGACCGCTGGACCCTCGGGCCGGAAATGCTTATCGCTCAATCTTATTCAAAGGGGCTTTATGGGGTCTTTCCAAATCATCAATGGGACGTCGCCGGTTCCGGTGACACAGAGATCAACTTGACAACCATCCAACCACTTTTCGTTTATCTGCCGGGAGGCGGCTGGAATGTGGGTAGCGCGCCCTCGATCACCTATGATTGGCAGGCCGAGCAGGACCAGTGGACAGTTCCATTACAGGTTAATGTCGGTAAAACAGTTGTCTGGAGTGGAAGACCATGGAAATTAAGTGTTGAAGTGAATTATTACGTCGAAAAGGCTGAAACTTTCGGGCCGGAGTGGATGGTAGGTTTAAATGTTGCCCCGGTGGTCAAAAACGGGCTCGCGAGTTTGTTCGGCTTAAATCGTAAGTGAGGCCCACGGATAAAGCGCCTCTAAGGGTTCGCTCAAAAATAACTTAACAGAGTTAGTGCTCAGATTTGGTCCAGGTTTGGCTGATTCGAGAGAGTAAAACCACAGGAATAGCAAGCTATTTCGCGGATTTTGCGAGTGAGACATCGACCAAAGATGGGCTGAAGCTGAGATACCAAAATGTGAAGTTATTTTTTCGCGAACCCTAAGCATCGTAGTGAGCAAAACCGTCATTAGTTTTATGATAAAATAAAGAAAACCCCAATGTTGGGGAAAATTGAAAAAAGGAGGAGCACAGATGAAATTAAGAAAACGAATATTTGAGGGTTTAATGCTGCTCGCGGCATTATGTTTAATAGCGCCTGCAGTACAGGCTGCAGACATATCTGTCGGTGGTGGTATCGGATTCGCCCCCGATTATGAAGGTTCAGAAGACTACAAAGCAGTTCCAGTCCCCGCTGCCGATGTCAAATTTGGCAACGGGATGTTTATGAAATTATTTGGATTGAACCTCAGAGCCAACCTGCTTCCCAGCAAAATGTGGCAATTGGGGCCGGTGGTCAATTTCCGCGGAGAGCGCAATGATGTGGAAAATGACGCCGTCGATGATATGACCAAAGTGGACGCTACCGCTGAGGCGGGCATCTTTGGGGGTTTTGTGTACAACAAATGGTTTGCCTCTCTGGAGATTTTGTCCGATACGGGGGGCGATGCCCATGAGGGGTGGTACTCCAAGGTGAAAGGCGGCTACAACTGGGTTATAGATAAAAGCTGGGCCCTTTCAATCGGGGCCTCCGCCACCTATGCCGACGATGACTACATGCAAACCTATTTCGGTGTCAGCGGAAAGGACTCGCGGCGCAGCGGTCTGGATCGTTATGATGCGGAAGCAGGTATCAAAGATGTCGGTATTAATCTGGGCTTGAACAAGATAATTAACGAAAGCTGGAGTGCCAAGGGTATCGTTAGCTTTACCCAACTGCTTGGCGATGCGAGCGATGACAGCCCCGTCGTGGATGAAGGGAGTGAAGGCCAGTTTTTTGGCGCAGTGATGGCTGTATACAGTTTTTAACAAGTGCGCGTCAATGCAAGTGGATGGACGGCGGCCACTTTTTGCAACAGTTGCTGCAGCATTTCCTGACGTTGGGATTGGTTTACTGGGAGTTTCACTTGCTTTTGGCTTAGCCGTACTGACTGTCTGTATTAAGAATCTTCCATTTTTACATAGTAACAACAAATTAATTGATTAGACCAACAGGCAATCGCTGTTAGCCTTTCAATTCTAATAATCTCGAAAGGGAGCAAACTATGAAAAGAGTACTCTACACAGTTATAGCGCTTATTTTTCTGGCCGGCATTTGCCAGGCCAGCGAGGAAGGGAAGACTTGGCCGGCATCGGATAAGGCCAAACAATTTGTCAAGGACACCATCGTTGTTGAGTTTTATGCGCCGCCCTTTGGTAT
>QMMS01000378.1 GCA_003647375.1 Deltaproteobacteria bacterium | reverse complement strand
GATTTTTTCGTTTGCCAAACAGCCGACACTCATCGGAACAGTAAGCCTGGCCTCGAAAGCAGTGCCGACAAATGCAAAACGCTACATCGCACCATCGACATTGGAGCTGAAGTGATAACAAAATGGATATGCCTCCGGTCTTGCAAACCACCGGAGCATGCGTTAGAAAGGAGTCTATCTGTGGGGCTTCCGGCTGTTTGCGGTAGCTCTTTTCTCAAAGCCCGAAGTTCGCCCTTCGGGCTTTTCCTATTTGTTTCAGAATTAATGATAAAAAAACTGGAATGAAAAGAATTAAAAGGATTTTTCAAATCCTTCAAGAAGAAAGGGAATTATATGGGGAATTAAAGACAAAACATAACTTCAGCACGCAGCATAATATGATTAAATCTTTTAACTATAATATCTTAATGTTATTTCAAGCCGTAACCTAATGGACGGCGATTTCGGGTGTTGATTTTTATATCATGTCAACAATATCTGCATATTTACTTCAACGTCGTTATTTGGGTGCCTTTACTGCCGGTAACGCCAGCCACGATGTCATCCACACTGGTTATCACCGCCCGTTTACCTCCTGCTGACAGGAATCGTACACTTGCCTCCAGCTTGGGTCCCATGGAGCCCTGGCCGACCGTTTCATGCTTCAGAAAATCCCCGGCCTGTTTAAGGGATAAATTCCGTATCAGGCTTTCGCCGGGGGTGCCAAAATCAGCCATGACACCGGCCACGTCAGTTGCGATTACCAATAGTACTGCACCGACCTCTGTTGCCAGCAGCGAGCTGACCAGATCCTTGTCTATCACGGCATCCACGCCATTAAAGGCCCGCCCGTTGCGGACCACGGGAATGCCGCCGCCCCCGCAGCAGATGACAATAAACCCGGCATTTATTAATCGCTGTATTTCTCTTTTTTCAATGATGGTAACGGGCTTCGGTGATGCAACAACACGTCGAAATCCCTTGGGTGTCTGCATAGTCGGATAGGGCAGTTTTTCGGCTTCGACCGCTGTAAAGCATGGCCCGATAGGTTTGGTGGGGTGGACAAATGCGGGGTCTTTTTTGTCTACAACCACATAGGTGATCAATGAAACAAGGGGGTTAAAGTCCGCACCCTGCGCCATGAGCGCTTCGTCCAATACAGATTCTATCATGTACCCGATCTGTCCCTGGGTTTGAGCCACAAGCATCTCCAGTGGCAGTTTGGGTACTGCATCGCAAGATTCCTGCTGCAACATCAAGTTCCCGACCTGGGGGCCGTTACCGTGAGTGATAATAATGTTGTATTCATCGATGAGCACTGCAATCTGGTGAATAGGGGTCCGGAGATTCTCGAATTGCTCCGAGATCTTTCCCTGCTGTCCTTTCCGAATCAGTGCATTTCCGCCCAGGGCAATCACCAGGGTGGGTTTTAACCCGGAAGTTTCATGGAAATTGACGATCAATATTTTTTGTTCTCCATATTTGAAGAACCTCGCAGCAAGACTTGTCGACGAGCTCCTTTCGGTCTGAGCGACTCGACTTGAGCTCGCCGACAAGTCTCAAGGTCGAAGACAAGTCGAGTTGCCACAGGGAATGCGCTCGCTGTTGCGGTTCAATGAGGTGTCAGTTGAGCATTTCCATGACGCGTTCACCCAGGGTGGGTTCACTGTTATCTCGATAGCCATAGCGAACCCGGAGAATCGGTTTCTCGAGTTTCACCAGTCGCGTCAGATCAATCGGTGTTGCAGAAATTACCACGTCGCATTCACAAGCATTTATGGTTGCCTCCAGATCGTTGACCTGTTGCTCACCATACCCCATGGCCGGAAGCACCTTACCAATGTTCGGATACGTCTCGAAAGTTTTCCTGAGGGATCCCACCAGGTACGGCCGTGGATCCACCATCTCAGCCGCCCCATAGCGCTGAGCCGCGATGACACCAGCACCGAATTTCATGTTCCCGTGGGTAAGGGTCGGCCCATCCTCTACGACCAGAACACGTTTATCCTGCATGCTTTCTCCATTTTCAGCGGTGACGACCGAGTCGGCCAAAATAATGCGGGCATTGGGATTGTGCTTGGTGATCGTCTGTTTCAACGTTTCCACATCCTTGGGATCCGCACTGTCCACTTTGTTGATTACAGCAATATCGGCCAGCAACATATTGGTTTCACCGGGGTGAAAAGATGTTTCGTGACCAACGCGGTGCGGATCAAAAACCACCACGTGCACATCCGGCTTGTAAAACGGCGTATCATTGTTGCCCCCGTCCCAGACGATGATGTCTGCTTCTTCTTCGGCTCGACGGAGTATTTTTTCATAGTCGACCCCCGCATATATGACGGCACCCATATCAACCACCGGTTCATATTCCTCCCGTTCCTCAATGGTGCAGGCGTGTTTCTCAAAATCGGCATACGCGGCAAAGCGCTGCACAATCTGTTTGGTCAAATCACCGTAGGGCATGGGATGGCGAACGGAAACCACTTTTTTCCCCGCATCCTTGAGAACCTTTACGATCTGTCTGCTGGTCTGGGATTTTCCGCAACCGGTCCTGACGGCACAAACCGAAACCACCTTTTTTGTAGACTCAAGCATGGTATAGGACGCACCAATAATAATAAAGTCAGCACCTGCAGCAATCACCTGCGAGGCCTTGTGCATTACCTCCGTGTGGGGTACATCGCTGTATGAAAATGCCACCAGGTCGACCTTATTCTCTTTGATCATTTCCATCAGCTTCTCATCGCTTTTAATGGGAATTCCATCGGGATACATGGACCCGGCAAGTTGTGATGGGTACTGGCGCCCATGGATATCGGGAATCTGGGTGGCGGTAAAACAGATGACATGATATCGCGGGTTGTCTCTGAAATAGACGTTAAAGTTATGAAAGTCTCGACCGGCAGCACCCATGATTATAACATTTTCCACCATTTTTTCTTCCCTCCATAAAATCGTTGAAACGATTTTATCATACGCGACGGCGTCGCTTTTTCGTGAACGGTTTGTCCGCTCATTGTTTAACAGATTAAACTATCTAAAATGACAATGATTGTTAACCTGTTTGAGTTACCGGTCTATGCATTGACTACTGCTGAGATTTTATCCAGAGCCCATTCAACCTCCGATTGGGTAATAACCAGAGGTGGTGCAAAACGGATGATGTCATCATGGGTCTCTTTGCAGAGCAGACCCTTTTCTTTGAGCTTTAAACAGTATTGACGGGCACCACCGGCTTTTGGATAAAACTCCATGGCGAGCATCAGACCTTTTCCGCGAACGTCTTTAATCAGAGAATTGACAATCTGCTTCAATCCGTTTAAAAAAACAGCGCCCATCTTTTCTGCGTTCTCGATCATTCCCTCGTCAATGATTACCTGCAGAGCTGTTCGCGCCACTGCACACGCCAGGGGGTTGCCACCAAAAGTTGAGCCGTGCTCGCCCGGTTGCAATACATTCATGACCTCTGAATTCGAGAGGACTGCCGACACCGGATAAAACCCGCCGGACAACGCTTTACCGATAAGGGTCAGGTCCGCTTCAATTCCTTCGTGCTCTTCTGCCAGGAGTTTACCCGTACGACCAAGTCCTGTCTGAATTTCATCCAGGATAAGCATGACATTCTGCCGGGTACATATTTCTCTGACCCTTTTAAGATAGCCTGCGGGCGGGATTATCACACCGGCCTCCCCTTGGATCGGTTCCACAAGAAAAGCGACCGTTTTCGGTGTAATCGCTGCCTCAAACGCAGCAGCATCACCATACGGAATAATTTTAAAACCCGGGGTGAAAGGACCGAATCCTTTGCGTGCATTGGGGTCGGTGCTGAAACTGACAATGGATATGGTTCGGCCGTGAAAATTGTTTTCGCAAACGATGATCTCCGCCTCGTTTTCCGGGACACCTTTGACGGTATAGCCCCATTTACGTACAGTTTTAATGGCGGTTTCAACTGCCTCGGCCCCGCTGTTCATGGGCAGGACCTTGTGAGAGCGCGTCAGTTCGCACAGCTCTTTATAAAAGGGGCCAAGTTGATCGTTGCGAAACGCCCTTGAGGTCAAGGTCAGTTTCTGGGCCTGATCCATGAGTGTCTGCATGATTTTCTTGTGGCAGTGGCCCTGATTAACCGCGGAATAGGCAGACAGGCAATCCATATACCGGTTTCCATCCGCATCCCACACCCAAACCCCTTCCCCTCTACTGAGAACGATATCCAAGGGCTTGTAGTTGTGCGCGCCATATTGCTCTTCTAGTTCAATGGTTGTTGACGACATACCCACCTCCCGATCCATATTGAAGTTCGTGTAACGATTTCATTTGTAGAATGATTATATTATTAAATGTTTTAATGTCAAGCTCTTTCTCCCGCCGTACTCTCCCATATAAAGATTTAACAGATTGATATGTATCATAAAAATTAATATACCGCCGGCAGGCATGAAATATTCGTGCTGAATTGACAGCCAAACAACACTTAGGTATAATGATTTAATTATTTTATAATTCGCCCCAGTGTTGCAAAAGCCGGAGGGCTTCAGAGTCAAGGCGTCTGAGGGTGAAGTCG
>QMMS01000377.1 GCA_003647375.1 Deltaproteobacteria bacterium | reverse complement strand
CGATTACAAATAGGGGTTAGAAGAGAATTTTCGTTACGCAATGCGCCTAAAAGTCATCTCTACCGCTCTCGGTCTTCAGCAACGTTGGGGTCTGTTTCACACCGCAACATTCAACCAGAAAGTATAGGTCAGTGCTGACAGCAGTGTACTGAAGGAGATTGCTATCACAGCGAGGTCCGGATCGCCTTTCATCTCTTTTGCCATGACATAGGATATGGTGGCCGAGGGGGATGCCAGCAGGATGAGTCCCGGGAGGTATTCCCCGGGAGGAAAGCCCAGAGCACGGAAGGTAATATAGCCCAAACCCGGCATGAGAAACAGCTTGGTGGTGCTTGACGAAAGAACCCATTTTACTCTGTGACGGGTCTCCTGAAAAGAGATGGAGGCCCCGATGATGAGCAGAGCCATGGGCAGTGCCAGCCCGCTCAGGATACCGAGGCTCCGCTGAATGATCAGCGGAATGGGGACCTTTAGAAATGAGCAGACAATACCGGCCATGGCCGATAAGATGACCGGATTTCCGACCAGGTTCCGGACGATGGTTCGACCGTGCCGGGCTGAATCCGGCTGGTGAGCGTTGAAAGTCAAGGAGAGAACCGACAAGAGATTTTGCACGATCATCAAAAAGCCGGTCAGAATACTGGCCTTGACAAACCCGTCTTCCCCCAGGTAGTAGAACGCCACCGCGAGGCCTATATAGCCAAGATTGCCATGAAACGAAATCTGGACATAGGATCCCAGTTGACCTTGTTTCAGCCGGCAGGCACGTCCAAAAACCCAGGCAAAAACAAATGCGACCATTGCCGTTGATAGGGTTATGACCAGGATGCCGACATTGAAGTGAGCGGTCAGTGTAGCCCTGGATATAGCGCTGAAAATCATGGCTGGGATGGCAATATAGAAAACAAGTGAGTTGGCCGGCCCGATGAAGTCTGCGTGAATAAATCCCTTTTTCCGGGATATCCATCCCAGCAGGATAATGGTAAAGATAGGGATGATGGTTGTGAAGATATTCATGCTATATTGCGGCCGATCGATAATCCCTGCCCTACCTCAGACAGTTTCACGATCGCACAGGGATCACCCATCGGCCTTAGATCGTTGCCTTTTTTAGTTTATAGGTTCGTTCTTTAAAGGAGCGACAACGTCGCGTCTTATAAATTCGCGAAGCGAATTTATTTGATGATCGGTTTGACCTTCAGATAGAGTTCATCCAGTTGTTTTTTACTGGTTTCGGAAGGCGCACTTGTGAGGAGACATGCTGCGCGCTGGGTTTTGGGAAATGCGATAATGTCCCTGATGGAAGCCTGGCCGCACATGAGCATGACCAGCCGGTCGAACCCAAAGGCGATGCCGCCGTGAGGCGGGGCACCGGATTCCAGTGCTGAAATCAGGAATCCGAATTTTTCTTCATAGGTTTCAGGGGTTAACCCGAGGGCAGTAAAAACTCTTTCCTGCACTTCCTTCTGGTGGATACGAATACTGCCACCGCCAATTTCGAACCCATTCAGCACCAGGTCATATGCCCGGGAACGGACATCGAGAGGATTTGATTCCAGTTTGTCGTAATCCGCTTCAAAGGGCGCTGTGAAGGGGTGGTGCAATGCCTGATGTCGCTTTTCGGTCTCATCATATTCAAGCAGGGGAAACTGCGTCACCCAGACAAAATTATGCGTATCGTTATCGATAAGATTCAATCGTTTGCCCAGGTGGTTCCGAAGGTGCCCCAATGCTTCGTTGGTAATTTTCGGCTGGTCCGCTACAAAGAAAACAAGGTCGCCCGGTTCCATGCCGATGCGCTCTTTCATGGCGGATTTTTCATCTTCGCTGAAAAATTTGGTGATGGGTGATTGCCATTCGTTATCCCGAACCTTTATCCAGGCCAGGCCTTTGGCCTTGTAGATGGATACCAGGTCTGTCAGATCATCGATCTCTTTACGCGAAAAATCAAGGCACCCCTTGGCATTCAAGGCCTTGACCAGGCCGCCGTTTTTTACAACGGATGAAAAAACCTTGAAACCGGAATTTTCTACAATATCTGATATATCGACCAATTCAAGATCGAAGCGGGTATCTGGTTTGTCAAGACCATAGCGTCCGACTGCCTCGTCATAGGTCAGCCTGTTGAAGGGTGTATCCAGGGTGATGTCCAGAACATCTTTGAACAGTGCCTGGATCATACCTTCGCTCAGGGCCATGATATCTTCTTCCCCGATGAAGGACATTTCGATATCGATCTGGGTAAACTCAGGCTGCCGGTCGGCCCTTAAGTCTTCATCCCGAAAACAACGGACGATCTGATAATATCGATCAAACCCGGAGATCATGAGCAGTTGTTTGAATATCTGCGGCGACTGCGGTAATGCATAGAACCGGCCCGGGTTTACCCGGCTGGGTACCAGGTAGTCTCGTGCACCCTCGGGCGTGCTGCGGGTCAGGCATGGTGTCTCAATGTCGATAAAGCCATGGGTGTTCAAAAAAGTTCTGACAGACGATGCGGCCCGGTGCCTCAGGATGATATTCTGCTGCAGTTGTGGCCGCCTCAAGTCGAGATGGCGGTAGGTGAGGCGGAGGCTTTCCGAGACATCCACTGTATCTTCGATCAGAAATGGCGGCGTTACAGCCGTATTTAAAATTCTAAGTTCGGTTACCAGCACTTCGATGGTGCCGGTCGTAAGATTCGGATTGATCATCCCCTCCGGGCGGCTATCGACGGTTCCCCTTACCGCGATTACGAATTCACTTCTGATGGCATGCGCCTTTGTATGAACCGCATTGTCGACTTCGGGATTGAACACGACCTGCGTAAGACCTTCCCTGTCCCGCAGATCTATAAAAATAACGCCACCATGATCCCTGCGGCGCTGTACCCAGCCCATCAGGATGACTTCGGATCCAATATCGGTTTTTCCCAACGCACAACAGGAGTGGGTTCGTCTCATCGATTCAAGATTGTCAGGCAATTCTCAAACTCCTTTTTTTTAGAATCGTTACTTGGTTTTATTCGTTTTGAAATGTTTTCCACCAGCCGATTCAGGGGAACATCCTCTTGGTCTTTAGTGGACATATTTCGAAGAAGGGCGAAACCTTTTTCAAGTTCATTCTCTCCAACCATCAAGACATAAGGGGTATCGAGTCTGCCTGCGCGCTTCATCTGACTCTTGAGACTCCTGCCATGAAAGTCCATTTCAGCATAGAGGCCCTTTGCACCCAGTTCACAGATCCAGTCAAATGCCAGGGTCTGACTCTTTTCTCCCATGGCGGCAATAAAAAGATCCGGTTTTCGCAAAAGATCTGATTTGTTGAGCTGTACGATCTCGGCCAGCCGGTCGAATCCGATGGCGAATCCTGTGGCTGGGGTGTCTGGGCCGCCCAGTAATTGAACCAGTGCATCGTATCTGCCTCCGCCGGCGACTGCACTCTGGGCACCCAGGGAGCGTGTCTGGATTTCAAAGGTCGCGCGGGTGTAATAGTCGAGTCCCCGGACCAGCTGCTTGTCCAGCACAAATGGTACGTTCAATCGATCCAGTGCCGATTGCAGCAGCTTGAATTCATGATCGCAGATATCGCAGAGACAGGCTAATATGGAAGGGGCGTTTGTCATGGCTTCCCGGCAGGTGGGGACCTTGCAGTCAAGAACTCGCAAGGGATTGCGGTCTTTCCTGCGGTTGCAGTCCGGGCAAAGTCGGTCGGACACAGACGCAATATATTCCTGAAGTCGGACCTTGAAGCCGGGACGGCATTGCGGACAACCCAGCGAGTTGATGCGTGCCTCCACGTCTGTTACTGCCAGCCTTTCACATAAGATTTTAAGAAGGAAAATAAGCTCTGCATCCGCCAGAGCCGATGAAACGCCGAAAATTTCCACATTGATCTGATAAAACTGCCGGTAGCGCCCTTTTTGGGGCCGTTCCCGCCGAAACATGGGGCCGATGGTGTAGAATTTTTTAACAGGATCATCGGCATACATCTTGTGTTGTATATATGACCGGCAGATAGAGGCGGTGGCTTCGGGACGCAGGGTGATGAGATCCCCTTTTCGATCGGCAAAGGTATACATCTCTTTTTCCACGATGTCCGTGTCTTCACCGATACTGCGTGCAAAGAGTTCCGTCCGTTCCATAATGGGTATGCGGATTTCTCTGAATCCGAAATCCTCGAACAGCGATCTGGCAACCTTCTCAATATACTGCCAGGTTTCAACCTCGCCGGGAAGGATGTCCTTGAAACCTCTGATCAGTTGAATCATTCTGTTCACTCACAAGCCTTATAAATGGCACAATTTGATGTTTTTGGTGTTAATAAGGTCCAACATACCGTTACAATTCGCATAAACCCCAAGGTTGCATAAACAACGTGGCAAAGGATAGCTAATATACCGTTATTATAGTCGTTATCATAATAAAAGCACTATTTTCCGGATACTTCCCTTGGTGTATTCATCCGACTTCGCTCTTCGAGCTACGACGGGACAAGTCCGACTTCGCTCTTCGAGCTACGACGGGACAAGTCCGACTTCGCTCTTCGAGCTACGACGGGACAAGAAGGATGGGGT
>QMMS01000376.1 GCA_003647375.1 Deltaproteobacteria bacterium | reverse complement strand
TTAACAGCCAGCAGAAAATTATCATGGGAGAGAATGGGCCCTAAAAAATGCTCGTCGGAGCCCATGATAATTTTTTGCGGGTTACAGGCTGCTCATGTTGTGAGTGGCAATCATTATGTCTAAACAGCTATGAGCTATATAATTCAAAATTCAAAATTCAAAATTTAAAATTCAAAACTAATTATCCACGGGGAGCTGGTCATGCTGTTTCCAAAAAGAGAACGTAGTTATTATCAATTGCAGGCACCGCTGACGTCTCTCATCGATATTGTATTTTTGCTCTTGATCTATTTTCTACTGACAACCAACTTCATGGTGGATGAAGGGATTCAGGTAAAATTGCCCCAGGCAAATGCCACGTCTCCACAGATCGAGGAGGAGATCACGATCTATGTTGACAGCACCGGCAAGGTATTTATGGACAACAGGGCTGTTCCATTGAACGAACTTTTTATGATAGTAAAAGGCAAACTTGGGGAAAAGGCCGGTATCCCGGTGGTCATCAAAGCCGACAAATCGGTGATGTTGGACAAGGCTGTGAGGGTCATGGATGTTGCCAAGGCCGCCGGAGCCGATCGGCTTATACTGGCCACGGAAAAAGAGTAGGGTACAAGAACAGGGTCCGAGGGTTCGAGGGGTCAAGGATCCGAGGGTTGTAGGGGAAAAGTAGGGTTTGAGGGTTGAAGGGTGGCTGAGGGTTATCGGTTATAAGCAGTCTATAGCCTATAGCCCAACCCGGATAAACCGGAAAAGAAAAAGATCTTTTATCACGAAAACACGAAAGTACGAAACCACGAAAAAGACCATGAAACTTTTCGTGGTTTTCAGATTTCGTGTTTTCGTGATTGCTTTTACTATTTTTGCCACAAAATACATAAATTTGCAGTTAAGGGACTAAACAACTAAAAGGTTATCCGAGAGTTGGAGTGGGTAAGTTATAGGCTGTTAGCAGCATCCCAGTCTCCTGGTATTCTAACTCATCGAACCCAACAAACCCAATGAACCCAACGAATGATTCGCATAAACCCAACTGGCTTTTGCGGGGATTAATCCTTTTTTCTGTGGGGGTTCATCTGTTGCCGCTCATGCAGATGACCCATCTCTCTCGGCCCAGAAATATTTCCAGAATTGAACTGACCATGAAACAAATATCCAGCCCTTTTCAGCGGCAGATTCCCAAGCCCAGACCTCGGTTCAAATCGCTCGTGGATCCGGATGAACAGATTGTGGCAGGGGCACTCGGTGAGCGACACACCCCCATGAAACCGTTGCAATATGCCATGCCGGCCCCCATCGATCCCGATAGGTTGATGGGGAAAAACCAAATACCCCGGATCCCGGTCGTCGAAGATACTGACGTTGCCGAGTGGCAGGATGAGCCTGAGGTGTCGTCTGGTTCGGTTCCCTCCGTCGCTGAAAGACGTGTCATGACCGAAGGAGTCTACACCGACCTGATCCAGAAAAAGATCGAGGCGCTAAAACAATACCCCAAAAGAGCGCAGCGGCGTAACGATCAGGGTGTAGTTAAAATTGTTTTCACCATTGGAAATAACGGGGAAATTGTTTCCGCCAGAATAATCAAGAGCTCTGGATCCCGAATTCTCGATCGCGCCGCCATGGATGCGGTGAAAAAAGCATCGCCGTTCGCCAGTCCCCCCAACGGATCCATAATTATTCAACTCCCCATCAAATTTGAACTGCTTTAAGGCAGGGGGCTATGCTCAAACAGCACAAATCGCCATCGGATCACCCATTTCGCTCTATCAAGATGAAAGCCGAAAGTTGAGTAATTAACCATAGTGGCGTAGTCGCGTCTAAATAAAATCGCGAAGCGACTTTATTTGTCGGAGGAAACGATACCCCAACCCTTTTGATGCATGTGTACAAGTACGACAATAAACATGGCCTTGAGCAGGTCAAAGGTAGAGACAATCGAAACCGATTTCTTTAAAAGATTGGATGTCAGGATGAGTTGTTCGGATTGTCTTTTCAGGAATACCAGGTCATCCAGTACCTTCAGGGCAACGTCTCTTTTTTCAGGGGGGAGTTGCTTCCCCTTTCCCTCCTTAAATTTGATTTTGAAATGATGAATCCTTAAGGGGCGCGCGCTATAGAGACTCTTTTGGATCTTGTCGCCTGTGAATGATGTTTGTGACAGAATCAGGTTGTGGAGGGATTCTGAGATGCGTTGATGGGTATCGGCGAAGGTGTCCAGTAGCATTGCCTTGGATTCCTGGCTGACAATCAGACTTATGAACTTCAATTTTTTTTCGTTTTTCTTTGTTTTCATATTAACTTCAGCCAAAGCCATCTTCCAGAAAGAATGGCTGACGTCTTTCAGCACTGCTTTGGGGTTTCCATCCTCCCGGGATTGCTTCCTAATGGTTTTTTTCAGGTTCAACAGGTTTCGAGCCGTCTTTTCAAATAGGCGTTCTCCGGTAACCGTCTGGTAGATCATGCCCAATGTCGCATACCAGTCCTGCAAGTGCAGGATCAGAGGAAGATCCTTGTAAACGTTGTGGATAGTGTTGTTTTTCAACTGGTGGGTAGGCGTTGCATAGGACGGTGTACCACCCAGAGGCGGTTGCCGGATCTTATTTTTATCAGAGACATCATAGGATACGGTGGTTTCGATATCGATAAGGCCGATGGAATACATGCCGGCAGAATCCAGAAACTGTGGAAATTTCGATGGGTTCCCGGCAATTAACAGATTGTCGGGCTTCAGATCCCGCATGGCCAGCTTTTTTTCACCCAGCCAGAAGAGCAGGTTGAGAAGATTAACGATCATGCTTGAAATTTTTGAATTATGCCGTTTCAAGTTTTTGGTAACGACAAAGGCATGAACCATTCGCTGGTAGTTTTGGACAGGTTGTCGTTTATCGATAAAAAGCTTCAAGATACTGGCGTTCATCTCAGAAGCAACATATGGTTTTGTATCGAAATCCGTGGCCGAAAGTTTTCTGCCGGCCAGGTAGGTCAGAAACCATTCCTTGATATTGAATTCGGAAACAGTGCCGTCGATGTGATGTTGCTGGAGAAGGTCATAACAGCGATTGTAAAAAGATGTATAGACTGGATTGAGTCTGTCACAAATGTCGGTATATTGTGATCCGTATCGAGCCTCAAAGTCAACAGGGTTCCAGAGAAGGGTGGGGTGATACAATATCTCACTAATTACTTTGTCTTCAATATTGTGTGTGCGATGGAGAATATGCCCCAGAAAAAAGTACTTGGAAAGATCCATAAAGTAAGCAAACCCATCGCCGATCTTGAGGTAGTTCTGGAGCGCCGTATCGTGTTTCAGCAATTGGATATATTTTTTCTCCATGAGTTCAAGCGGCAGTTTGGAACCTTCCTGAAGCGGATGGATTTTTTTTAATATAATGGAGACCCGGGGTACAAGGCACTCCCTGGGGGACAGCTTTTTGGCGATCCGGTTGTCACGGTTGATGCTTTGGATATATCTGTCAAAATCAGTCAGTGGGGTGGGCGATACCTTGATCACCATATGGTCATCATAAATAACATAATAACAGGTACTTCTGCTGCCACTGTTTTCACCGACAAGGCCGATGGTTATACGCCTCGTAGCCCAGTCGCCATCGCAGTTGACGCGCAATTCATATATATAATTACTATCCGGGCGTCGGGAATCCACCGGTCGGAATGTGGCTTCAGCGGAAGGTTCTACCCCTTTTTGAGCTTTGAAAACAGATAAAAAGAATTGTGCGATCTGCTCCTGCCCCTCATATACCCTTTCTTTATTTACTAGTTTTTTGGAATCTTCAACTCGTGTCTTTCTTTTTTTTATGACCCCCGCCAACTTTTTCAATAGGAAGTATATGGCAACACAAAACAGGATGCCAATGATGACAGCGCCGATCAACGGTGCATGTTTTTTTAAATCCCCTTTTTCGATTGGGACCTGAGAGACGATCTCCAGGGATTTGTGTTTCCATGAAGCCAATTGATGTTTGATAATGACCACAATACCGTAACCTTTGTTGAAGATGCCGCGTTGCTTGACATCTACGACCAGGTCCATGTTGATGGAATGCGTGTCATCCTCGGTCTTATAGAAAACACTGTCACCGACTACCCAGGCCTCTTTGGTGATGACAGCTTGGTTGTTTTTTAGAAGGATAACCTGGTTTTGGTAGATGTGTTGATAGGTAAAAGAACCGGCGGCTGCCAGTACGGCAAGGCAGATCAGAATGAGAATCTTCGTTTTCATATTACTGTCTCAGTTTGGTGCTCGGATGGCATGGCTTCGCCCGAACGCATTTTTTTGCAACATAAAGCTGAGCGTTACGCCTAAGGCCTGTATGGCATGAAGCCCAGAATGCTGACGCTCCTTAGCTGAATAAATAAATATAGGGAAAACAGCCTCCGGTGTCAATTGAAGATTTAACCCTAAAGTTGCAAAAGCCGGAGGGCTTCAGAGTCAAGGCACCTGAGGGTGAAGTCGTAGTTTTTTACTTCGAACCCTCAGCAACGCAGGATCTGAAGTTCTCCGGCTTTCCCGCAGGGTAAACAACATGGCAAAAAAGACACCATCCTTCTTGTCACGTCGTA
>QMMS01000375.1 GCA_003647375.1 Deltaproteobacteria bacterium | reverse complement strand
TCCAATGCCCTGTCTTCTATCCTGGCAAAGCGAGTCCAACAAGCGGGGGTGCGAATCCCCCGCGATGTACCAAAAGGGATGCATTCTCTTCGCCACACTTTGGCGAGCGTCATGCTCGCAAATGATGTGAAGCTTCCAGTCATCTCCTCTACCCTCGGTCACATTACATCCGAAGCCACAAACATATATCTGCATACCGATATTTCGCGGTTGAGAGAGTGTGTTCTCGATCCAGAGGAGGTGTTGTCTCATGAAGAAAAATGACAAAACATTCACGCACATTGTCAATGACTATATCAAGGAAAAACGAGCAATCGGATACAGTTTTGAGAAAGCGGCTCATACCCTTCGACGTATCATTCATCTCCAAAATGACATTGACCATGACCTACCCATTCTTTCAGAAGAACTTGCAAATCGCTGGATCGAAAAGACAGCATGGGAAAATGAGACGAATCGAAGTAGCCGAATCTCTGTACTTAGGGGGCTTGGAGCCTACATGATACGAATGGGCTACAACGCAAAAGCTATTCCGCAACGATTGGCACCGTACCGAGACTACCCGTATGCCCCATATATCTTTTCCGAACAGGAACTTGGCCTAATACTTAAAGCAATAGATCGCTTGTGTGAAAATAGCATATCACACCATTCCGACCTGATCTTCCCAATCGTGTTCCGTATCCTTATTGGTTGCGGAACACGAATCACGGAGACATTGTACATTGAAAAGAACGACATTGATTTGGAGAATGGAACTCTGATTCTGCGCCATACAAAAGGTGCAAAGGAGCGGATCATTCCAATGGCAACATCTCTTGTAAAGAGATGCAGTTTATATAAAACAAAATGCCAAGTTTTTCAAAACATTGATTCTACACCCTGGTTTTTCCCCAACAAGAATGGATTGCCGTACAGCTCTGGGACAGCATATGAGCTATTCAGAAGGGCTCTAACTGTTGCCGGAATCTCTCATGGAGGCAGGGGGAAAGGTCCACGTCTGCAGGATTTCCGCCACACTTATGCGGTTCGCGTTCTAAATAAATGGGTGCAGGCAGGCAATAATCTCACAACAGCGCTCCCATACCTAGCCATCTATATGGGGCATGAGGGACTGAAGGCTTCCCAGCACTATCTTCGCCTTACCGCGACGATGTTTCCCGAGTTACTCCAAACCGTGGAAAAAAAATACGGGTGGATCATACCGGAGGTGTACCATGAGTGATACCGATTTCGCACAATATATAACTGGTTTTCTGTCACGGTATTTGCCCGGCCAAAGGAACCTAAGTAAGAACACGATTTCTTCGTATCGGGATGCTTTCAAATTGTTCCTTCTTTTCTGCGAATCTGAGGAAAAATTGAAGATCAAAACAATCACTATCGCTGACATAACCCCTAAATTGCTGGTAAGGTACCTTGCATGGCTCGAACGTGTTCGCAGATGTGGAATAGCGACTCGCAATCAGCGATTAGCTGCATTCAAATCTTTTTTCCATTATGTAGTAGGAGTGGACCCCAAACATCTGTTGCTTTACCAGCAAGTTCTCGGTCTTCCGATGAAAAAAAACCATCGCCCGATGATGAGTTTTTTCTCTCCTGAGGGACTCCACCAACTTTTGAGACAGCCAAATACTGCCACCAAAAATGGCCGTCGTGATCATGCTTTGCTCGTACTTATCTACGACACTGCGGCCAGAGTACAGGAGATTATCGACCTGGCTGTACGCGATATTAGATTGATGCAGCCGGCTACGGTGGTTCTTCATGGAAAAGGTCGAAAAACACGTATCGTTCCCATTAGTGCGAAAACGGCATCTATTTTGGAAATGTATCTCGAGGAAAGAGGATATATCGGTGGGGAAGTATTTCTTGACCTTCCGATATTTACGAATAGCCGCAATTGCAAACTTACCCGTGCTGGTGTTGCGCACATCCTGGCAAGACACGTTAAATCCATGTCAACCAAGGACAGTCACTTTGTGCCTAAATCTGTTTCACCTCATACCCTTCGGCATTATGGTGAGAGATATAAAATGGTGAGAGAAGGCAGGAAACCAGCCGTACCAGGAAGTACCCCATCGATTCTCTCACCATTTCATCATTGACGGCCAAGCGAAATAAGGAAATCCATAAGGTTTCTATCATCGGACCAATCCGGAAGCTCAGTTGTCGGCAGGATATCAACATATGCCGCCTCCAATGCTTTTCTCCTCGTCTCTGTGTCCGCCTTGGCATAGATTTGAGTGCTACTGCAGTCGCTATGCCCAAGGAAATCTCTGATGTAGATAAGATTAACACCGGATTGAAGTAAATGAACGCTTTTGCTGTGCCGGAACACATGTGGCGTGATGGAAAAACGCACGTTGAATCCATCACACAAATTTGCCAAATTGACATACTTATTAATGATGTAAGAGACACCCCATCGTGACAGTTGCTGTTTTCTCTGGTTCAAAAACACATATTGCTCGCCTCTACTGACTCCGTTGTCACTCGAACTGTATCGTAAATGTGATTTCAACAGATCTTTTGATTTCCCCGTGATTGGAACATAGCGAGTCTTTTGACCTTTACCATGCAATGTGATAACGGCAAGCTTATCCAGGCGTAAATCCTTAACTTTCAAATCAATGATCTCCTGAACTCTTGCAGCACTGTCGTACAATACGGACATCAACACCATATCCCGAAGTCCCTTGCTGGTTGAGGGGGCAGGCATCGACAGCAGTATTTTCATTTCTTCACCAGTTAGAAATGGCACAACTGTTTTCACACATTTTTTATCAGGAATGTTCAGTATCTTCTGAAATTCAAACACATTTTCGGGAACCTGCTTTTGCACAAACCTGATAAATGAATGAATTGCCACCAACCGCTGATTTCTAGTCGATACAGTGCAGTTCCGTGTGGATTCGATCCAGTTTAAGAAATCAATAATTGTGTCACGGGTCAAATTTCCCATGGACAACTGCTCAGGAGAGATCTTTTGAGTCTGTTCCAAGAAGGAAAGCAACAGTTTAAAAGTTACGGAGTATGACTGAATAGTGTGGTGGCTGTAATTCTTTTCGCCGTGCAGATATGTACCGAGGAACTTTGTGAGGTAATATGGGAAATCAGCTTTCGTCATAAATGATTCCCCCTTCCGGTATAACATATCCAAATTCTGCCTCAACCCGCCGCACGATCTCAGGATACAGATCGGAGGTCAAACGCAGATAGTATTGAGTGGCGCGGAAGTCCGAATGCCCCATGTACGCAGACAGGTACGGTAACAAGACAGTTAGGTCGTTTCCATCCAGAACCCAATTGTTAAGGCATTTGACGGCAAATCCATGTCGAAAACTGTGGACTCGCGGACCTACAGCTGTGTGAGAAATGTCAGCCATAAGCAAATAATCTCTGAAATGATTATATGCTGTACTTTTGCCCATTTGCCTCATTGTCCCATGGTAGCAACTTGGAAAAAGCCACATTTTGCGATCACTGTACCGATGGAAGTTATTCATAAAAATGACAATACGTTTGGTCAGGCTATCAGCCATGGGAATCAATCGATCCTTCATGTTTTTTGCAGCACGGATTGTGGCGATTCCGGATTCCACGTTTATATCATTGAGAACGAGATTCAACGCCTCGGAAATCCGCACGCCTGTCCCGTATAAAAATCTGAACAGCACTGGGTCAACCGCATTCCTATATGACATCTGCGTTTGCGGATAATTGTCTATGGCTTTGAACATCCGGCGGGTTTCGTCATCCGTGAGTATGCGAGGAACAAATTTGCAGCGTGGCAGCTTCGTTTCGACTTCCGCTACATATGCATGGTGCCCTCTGTCCACCAAATATATTGCGAAATCCCGCATTAGCACTTCTTTGTTATGGTGTGATACTGGGCGTTCATTTGGGTTATAGATAAAATCGTTTACGATTTCTTTTGTCAGCGTGCTTTCTTCAAAGCCGTTTCTGTAATAAAATGTGTCGAAGTGACGCAGGTAACGTTTCTGGCTCTCAAATTTCATTCCAGTTTGCTGCTTGAGCGATATGTACCTCTGAGCGGCTTCTGCAAATCCGCTTTTCCATTCATAGATTGTTTTCATTTGCGAATACCTCCTCTGGATCGAGAGCGCATTTGCGCAGCCCTTCAATATCTATTTTTAAATATATGCTTGTGGTGTTGATGGACTGATGTCCCAGCGCTTCAGAAATAATGGGCAAAGGTGATTTAATTTCAAGCATGTTCCGCGCCAAGGTGCTTCTCAACGAGTGCATCCCATGCCGTTGACCTCCAGGCATGTTAAGCCCGGCTTTCAGGATATATCGATGCAGCTCTTTGTTGAAGGCGTTGCGATCGCCAAATGCGTTGAAAGGTGCTTTGTGCCTCACAAATAGACGTTTGCTGTTTGTGACGGGACGACCATTTTGCAGATAATCGATGATGGCCCAGCCGATATCCTTGAATAACGGCAACTTAATCGGCTGGCCGGTTTTAGCCATTTTCAGATTTATTGTTTTCCGATCCCAGTCAATCGACGATTTCTTAAGACTCCTGATGTCCCCTATCCTGAGACCCAGCCGAATAGCAAG
>QMMS01000374.1 GCA_003647375.1 Deltaproteobacteria bacterium | reverse complement strand
TGAGAATCGCCTGTCCATGCCTGATTCATCCGTGTGAATTTCTCAATTTTTCAACATCAAGATCAACTCTCGACCTGGCAGGTAGAAAAGCTATCTATAAAATTGAAGGCACTGAAGATACAGACCTGACTGATTATGCAATTGATGGCTCAGATAAACATAGAGCCATGATTGTAAAAATCGTTGATGAACTCAGCCTGACCAGTCTCAGGTATCAGAAATTAAATGATCTGGTCGCTGCCATTGGCATGCCCAAAGAAAGATTGTGTACCCATTGCTGGGATGGCTCCAGTCACTTTTAGAGTATAAAACTGATCTTTCTTTGAAAAAATAGACACATAAGGATAGTTAAAGCGTCTCAGCAGCGGTCACATAAATTATCTTTTTTCAGAAACCGACTGTCCATCAGTCTGCATATTTTTTTATGACAGCCACGAACTCTTCAAAATTGTCCAGAAAAAGGTCAACCAGCTCCGGGTCGAACGATTGCCCCCTTGAGTCCTTTATGTACTCCAACACCTTTTCGATTTTCCATGCCGATTTGTACAGGCGCGAGTGGCTGAGTGCGTCGAACACATCGATCAAACTGGTAATTCGCCCGAAAATATGTATATCCTCACCCCGAATCCCTTGAGGATACCCGTTGCCGTCCCATTTTTCATGGTGCTGGTAAGCCACAATGGCGGCGGTTTCTAAAATAGGTCGGCTCGATTTGCTCAGAATTTCATACCCGATGGTCGTATGATTTTTTACCGATTCAAACTCCTGTTCGGTGAGTTTCCCGGGTTTGTTCAAAATAGCGTCCGGAATGCCTATTTTACCGACATCGTGCATGGGTGAAGCCAAACGTAGCAACTGCGCTTCTCTCTCGTCTATCCCCGCCTTCATCGCCAGCAGGTAGGACAGTTCCGAAACCCGACGGATATGGTTTGCCGTCTCCTTAGAACGGGTCTCGATGACTTCACCCAGTGTCTCGATAACCTCCTTTTGCGTATCAATAATCTCTTTACTTAGATAGATATTGTCGAAAGCGACCCCTACATTTGTCGAAAAAATCCGGATGAGGTCCTTGTCGAGATTGGTCAGATGCTTGCAGCCGTCAAAATAAAGGAAGTTCTTCGAACCGTTCTCCGTCAGAAAATACCCGATGTATGCGTCATCGACGAACAGGCTCTCCTTTTTCTGAATAGCTGTCTCCAGGTGCCTTTTCACTTCATCATCCAGCACGTCTTCCACATACTTATTGACAAAAATTTCATATTGTCCCGTGCCGGCAATGATTTCAAGCTTGTCCTTTGCATCGGTTGCGGCAAACCCGGAAGACTGAAGAAAGAGCGTGTCTTCGTTTACCTGGAGAAGAGAGGACAGCTGTGTCAGTATCCCCCCCGTAAATTTTTTAAGTCTTTGGTGCGCAAACAGATGGCCGGTCGAATTGATGATTATCTCGAGCCCTTTTCGATTTTTTTCAATGGTACGCAAATCCCGGTAGGCCCTCAACGAAGAGGTGACGGTCGTGAACATTTTACTGGCCGTCAGTTCGGTCTTTTCCTTGTAATCGTTGATATCGTAATCCGCAATAATTTTCTTTTCGGGCGAGTTTCCGGGCTGCCCGGTTCGCAGAATGATCCGGGTGAAGCTGTTTTTCAACTCCTCACGAATATAGCGGACGACAGCCAGTCCAGAGGTGTTCGATTCCATCACTACATCAAGTAGCAGTATTGCGGTATCCGGGTGTTCACGCATAATACGCTCAGCTTCTCTGCCTGAATAGGCATGTAGAAACGTCAAACCCCTACCCTCGAATTGATAATCATCGAGCACCAGTTTTGTTACATTGTGTACTTCTTCCTCATCGTCGGCAACGAGAATCTTCCAGGTACCTTTCTTCTCTATAACTGCCGGTTCACCATAATCTTCGTCGGCAAATATGAGATCATCATCGGTGATTTCTTTCTGTTTCAGAGAATCAGTCATTGTCTATATCTCCTGTTTGGACGGGATCTTTATGGCAAAAAAAGTACCTTTTCCGGGTTCACTTTTGCAGTTGATCTTACCGTTTAATGTTTGGGTTGCGAGGTTAAATACAATGTGCATGCCGAGGCCTGTGCCACCGCTGGCCCGTTTTGTCGTAAAAAATGGGTCAAATATATTTCGGCACGTGTCAGCATCCATCCCCACGCCGTTATCGCTGTACGTCAACAGATAATCCACATCGGTTTTTGAAAATTTGATTTGAATCTCTCCCCTGTCAATCCCGGAGAAACCATGCAGAAGTGAGTTCATCACCAAATTGGTAACGATCTGTGAAAAAGCACCGGGGTAACTGTTGATCTTCAGGTTCTCCTGACATTCGACCTGAACGTGGTGCGCTGTCTTTTTCAGCTTGGGTCTCAAGCTGAGCAGAACGCTGTTGATATACTCCTTGACGTGAAACACTCGCCGCTCTTCATTGGATTGATCCACAGCAACCTGTTTGAAGCTTCGAATAAGGTCCGCTGCCTGCTTCAGATTTGATAGGATTGATGCCGAGGTATCGTTCGCTGCCTTGAGATACTTCTCCAGATCCGAACGCTTCATTTTTCCAGAGGAGTGCAGGCCGTTTATTTGTTGTGTTTTTTCCTCGAGCAAAGAGGATGCCGTCACACCGATGCCCACCGGAGTATTGATCTCGTGGGCAACACCGGCCACAAGGCTCCCGAGAGAGGCCATTTTTTCCGTTTGTACCAACCTGTCTTGTGTTTTTTTGACGGTCACCAACGACTGTTTGAGTGCCTGGTTGGTCTCACTGATCTCGGCCGTCCGCTTTTCCACCCGTTGCTCGAGCTCGTCATTCATCTGACGAATTTTTTCTACTGCCCTTTTCCTGGCGGTATCGTCCCTTGCCACCCCCCGGAATCCATCCGGTTCGCCCTGCTGATTCCGGATCAAACTTGTAGACATCGAAAGGGTCCGTTTTTCACCACCCTTTCTGACGACGCCATAGTCCATGACATTCACCGGTTTGCCGGTGGTATACAGGTGGTTAAACACATGAAACATTTTTTCGGCAGTCTTTTTGTTCGTAAAATCCCGATAATCGAGATTGGCCATCTCCTGCATGGAATAGCCCAATATTTTCGCCGCCGCTTCGTTGAAAAATTTCAATTTTCCGGTCAGACCGACCTCGAAATACCCCTCCTGCATACTTTCCAGAATCGTCCGGTACTTTTCCTCGCTCACCTTTAGCGATTCGGCACTGCGTTTTCGTTCCGAAATTTCCTGTTGCAAGTCCTTGTTCATGTCCACCAATTGTGAGGTTCGCTCTGCAACTCTTTTTTCCAATTCCAGGTTGGCGGCATTGACTTTCGATTTCTCGGTCTCCAGTATGCGGGATTGGATAAATTCTTTGCGCAGGTAATATTCGATTGAATAGCAGGCGAACATGCCAAGAATGTTGCCGGTTAGGAAAAAAAAGTTGTTGTTGATCAGCACGGGAATCGGTGTATCGCTCAATAAAATGGCTGCAATCTCATAGGCCACAACGATCATCCATCCGCTAAGCGTAGCCCAGATAAATCTCAGCTTGAAGAAGGTATACCCGAAAATAAAGACCAGAATGAGACCCGCATAGTACGAATTGCTCACAGAGTGCGGTACAATCACCACCATGCCGATGATGCCGAGGCCCGCAAGTAATACCACCGACGCGTTGATGGGCTGCATGTATTTTTTATAATTTTCTAAAAACGAAAAAAGGGCGATCAGGGCCGTGTATGGAATAAAGATGACATACCGGATGAACCACAAACTGAGCTTCTCATCCGGTATCAGCCATGCGTCGAGAAAGCCGAACATTCCGTAAAAAAAGATAGCCAGCAGAAGCGCTATACGGGAGTGAATCAAGGATTTACTTAAATAATCCTTGAGAAATTCCTTTTCCAGTTTGTCAGGAAAGGCCAGTGAGAACCAGCGGACCTCTACGTTACCTATGACAATTGGAAACAAACTCATATAGCAATCATACTATCCTTTTCTTAAAAGTGGTTTCATGAACACTTTCGAATGACCATCAGCGTCATGAGGTACCCTCTGGTTTTAATATCAGTCTACATTTACCAAAGGTACTCTTACCAACACTATCAAAGGATAAGTAAATACTTTTTTGCCCTTTGTCAAGAAATAGGTAAAAATTTTCTATAGATCTGAAAATATGCCCCGACATCAGAGGGAACATGGTTGCTGCCGGATCTCTTTTGGGAACGCTTATCAATAGCTATATCAGCTTTGGAATCTATTTACAGGCAGGTCCATTCCAAAGGAGACTGCGGTGATTGTTCGTTGAAAAACTATAGGCCTGTTGAAATTAGGGGCTGATAATAAGCCCAATCTTTTCAGGAAATTTAAAAAAGCCTTTTCAGGATAGTTGTCCTGAAAAGGTTTTTGGTCATCTGAGAATGAAAGGAATATGATTAAAGGGTGAAGGTATCAATCCCGGGGAAACTGATAACAGGAAAAGTGATGGTAAAACATGCGCCACTTCCTTCCTCGCTTTCAACAGTAAGGTTTCCACCGTGTTTGGCAATAATACCATGGGATACGCTCAACCCCAGGC
>QMMS01000373.1 GCA_003647375.1 Deltaproteobacteria bacterium | reverse complement strand
AGCATGTTGGACGCAGCATGAAAGGGATTTGAGTACTTTTGGTCATACGCTTTGATCATGCGATTCCTGAATTCATCGGGATTTTCTGACGCCTGAATATCTTTTCGAAAAATCAGATTAACGGCTGTCGCGGTGTCCAGGACAACCAGTTTGGCGATTGGCCAGGCCAACATCATGTCCACACCCATCCCCACGCAACACATGGCCATGACGGCGCCTCCGTATTCCTTTCTCAACGCCAGGGTAATTTTGGGGACGGTCGCTTCAGCATAGGCGTACAGCATCTTGGCGCCATGCCGGATGATGCCGGCATGCTCCTGTTTGACGCCCGGAAAATAACCGGGTACATCGACAAAATTGATCAAAGGGATATTGAAGGCATCACACAGTCGAATGAATCTGGCAGCCTTGTCCGAGCTGTTCACATCCAGACATCCTGCCAGATAACTTGGCTGGTTGCCGACGATGCCGACGGTCTGTCCATCCATTCGCGCAAAACCGATGATGATGTTCTTTGCATACTTGGGAAGCAGTTCATGGAAAGTTCCATGGTCCACCACGCGCGTAATGACCTTTCGCATATCGTATGCTTTTCTGAAGTCTGCAGGAACGATTTCTTCCAGGGATGGATCCATGCGCAAGGGGTCGTCACTCGATTCAATAATGGGCGGGGGCTTTTCGTTATTTGAGGGGAGATATGCCAGAAGGTTCCGGATGGACTGAATGCAGTCCTCATCTGTTTTGACAACAATATGCGCCTGGCCGGTAATTTCGCTATGGATTTTTGCGCCACCCAGCTCTTCCATGGTCACATCTTCACCGGTAACGGATTTTATCACGCCCGGACCGGTAATAGCCATCTGGCTTGTCCCCTCAACCATGACAATGAAGTCTGTCAGGGCAGGGGAGTAGACGGATACGCCGGCACATGGTCCCATCATCGCCGATATCTGAGGGATGATACCGGAGGCTGCTGTGTTGCGATAAAACATGCCGGCCACACCTTTGGATGCAAAAAAGCCTTCATGGATCCTGCCGCCGCCGGAATCGAAAAGCCCAACGATGGGTGCTTTGACTTTCAAAGCCTCATCCATGATGCGGCATATCTTCTGACCGTGCACGGTTCCTACCGAACCCCCCAGGACCGTGGCATCCTGGGCAAAGGCAAAAACAAGTCGGTTGTCAATGGAACCATATCCGATGACGACGCCGTCGCCTGGAACCTTTTTATCCTGCATGCCGAAATCGACGGCCTGGCTTTCGGCGAGCTGATTCATCTCCACAAACGTATGGGGATCGAACAAAAGATTGAGGCGTTCCCTGGCGGTGAGCTTTTTCCGGGAATGGCGTTTCTCGATAGCTTTAGCGCCACCACCGAGTTCGGACCTTTCTTTTAGGTCGGCAAGGCGGTTCAACTCACTTTTGTGTGTGGTCTCTTCGGACATGTTGACCCCCTTTTTACTTTTATCTTCAGTATCGAAAACCTGGTCCTCTGGGCTATGTCAGGGATAATTGGCCTTGCCGAAGGCAATAAGAATTAAATCCGAAGCACGAATATTGAAATACTAAACGGTTCGACCTTGCTCAGGGCGGTGAGCTAGTCGAACCGTTTCGAATTTCGATATTCGGATTTAGGATTTAGGATTTATTACAGCCGAAACCATAAACCCGATGGTCGCGAAATCAATCGATGACCACAAGTACATCGCCACCCTGGACCGCATCACCTTCACTGCATTTGACGGATTTAATCGTACCGGCGGCCGTTGCGACAATTGGCATTTCCATTTTCATGGCCTCGAGAACCAAAACTTCCTGATCTTCCAGAACAGTATCTCCAGGATTGACTTTAACTTCACAGATTTTTCCGGGCATTGGTGCGTTAATATCGGTCATACATGAACCTCCTGTAAATTAAAACGCCAAGAGCAGGCGTAAGTTTGTATGAAACCCTATACTGTATAGGCAAATCTAAAGTCAAGATAAAGCCCCTCCAAATATGAGCTTTATAACTCAACTTTCGGTTTTCACTATCGATAGAGCGAAATGGGTGATCCAATGGTGATTTGCGCTGTTTGAGTCGCTTAGGGATCCTTACATCAGCGCATGATAATGAAAATCCAATATGAAAACGCAGTCATCTTGCAGCCATGCCTGTTTAACAATATGGCCAGTGCTGATGTTAGGAGCCCTTGCGGCAAGTTCGCAAAGCGCCAGGGGATTATTCATTTCGTGTTCGCTGAACCCAAAAAGTTGACTTTCCCCGGATTAACTAAGATGGGCGTTTCAAAACCCCTCTACGGGATAGTCTTTGGCACTTGTATTTATCACCCCAATCAATTCTTGACAATAGTTTCTTGTATACAGTATACAAATAGTGTTGAGCAGAGAACGTCCCACCACAGACATGTAACCGCAAATTTCACACACGCTATTTCGACATCAGGGAGAGACATATGGACTTTTTGAAAAACATAACGGTGTTATCCTTGGAGCAGGCAACCGTGGTGCCGTATCTCACCTATCGACTCGCCCAGGACGGGATGGAAATCATTCGTCTTGAGCATCCCGTCTATGGAGACCCCAACAGGATGATAGGGGAGAATGTTCTGGGTGAGAAACGGATGAATGCATATTACCTGTGTATCAATGCAGGAAAGAAAGCGTTGACGCTAAATCTTGCTGATCCGGACGGCCGGCATATTTTTGACCAGTTGATTCGTGACTTGGACGTAGATATTTTTATTACCAATCAATTACCAAAAAATTACCAAAAACTGGGTATCGACTTTGAACGGCTTAAAGGTGTCAAAAAAGATATCATCTGGCTGGGTGTCACCGGGTTTGGTCCCACCAGCAACGAGGGAGCCTACGATCCGATTTTACAGGCAAGATCCGGGTTGATGGACCTTACCGGGCAACCGGACGGTGATCCTCAGGTACTCGGCATTCCTCTGCCGGACATGGGAACCAGCGAGCATGCTTACGGGCTACTGATGAAAGCGCTTCTCAAAAGGCAATTCACAGGAGAGGGCAGTCGTATCGATTTATCCATGTTCGAGTCTTCTGTTTCCTGGTTAACGGTCCCCATTACCCTCACGTCCAGTTTTGGGAAAAAGATTACCAGAAGAGGTAACACCCACGAATTTTTTTGCCCTGTTTCGGTTTATCAAACCCGGAACGGCTTTATCTACATGGCAGTTGGAAATGATCGACAGTGGAAGGCGCTGGTGTCGCAGTCTGTGTTCAACCCGCTCGACAAACCCGAATATGAGAAAAATGCCGGTCGAATAAAGGATGTTGAAAATGTGAACAAAGCCATGAATGCCATTACGCAACAAATGACATCCGAGGATCTCATCGAACTCTTGCAGTCCATTACGGTTCCGGTAAGCAAGATCAAGTCCCTGGGAGATGTTGTTCAAGACCCACTGGTCAAAGGACAATTGATTTATGCCAAGGACCCCATAACATCCCAGCGGATAACACTGGCCCCGCCTCCCATCATGAATTCATTTATAAAAGGCAGGGGCAACGAACTCACATTTCCGCCCCGCTTTGGTGAACACAACAAAGAAATCTATGGTCGGAAACTGGGATACGATGACGAGGCGCTCGAAGACATGAAGGGTAGAGGGATCATATAGGGCTTAACCAAGGGTTCCAGGGGTCCAGGATTCGAGGATTCGAGTGAAGTGCTTAGTAGGAAACGTCAATGGCTTACAAAAACAAAATTGACAACAGGGGATTAAAAGAGCTCGGTAAAATTGGTGAGCGGAAATCACTTGGCCAGCATGTATTCGAGAATCTCAAAAACGCGATTATAAAAGGTGATATGCCGCCGGAAGGAAGGCTTATTGAAAGCCGTCTGGCAGAAACACTTGGCATCAGCCGGACCCCTGTGAGAGAAGCTATTCACAAGTTGGAAAGAGAAGGGTACTTGCGAAAACTTCCCCGGGGTGGCTTCAGTGTTCTGGGGCTCAACCGGGATGATGTGGAAGAGACATTCGGTATTAGAAGCGTTCTTGAAAGCTATGCAGCGCGATTAGCAGCTGAAAAGCATCACAAGGCAGATCTCAAACCCCTGGAGAACAAGATCAAGATATATCAGAAGCACCTGGATTGTAAGGAACTTGACGTGCTTCCGGACATCAATACGGAATTTCATGATTTATTGTATACGCTGAGCAGAAGCCCGAAACTGATTCACATGATCAATAACCTGAGAGATCAAATCTATCGGTATCGGCAGATGATTCTGAAAGACGAAAAACTGGCAAGAATGAGCAATGAAGATCATAAAGATATGCTCGAACTAATCAGGCAGCGGGATGCAGGCGGTGTTGAACGCCTTGTCAGAGAACATTTGATTCGTGGACAGCAGGCGGTGTTGGAATCGTATGACGAGCTGAGATAGACTGTTAGACTGTTAGGTTATTAGTCTACTAGGCTATTAGGCCGTTAGCCGCTAATTGCCTAACAGCCTACAGCCTAATCAACCTTGGAACTAAATTGAGCGATTGTCGAGGTTGCCGCAGCTACAAGGAAGATGCTGTTCCGCTATAGTGAACTATGCGGTATGGCATCTGACGCCGTAGATGCGGT
>QMMS01000372.1 GCA_003647375.1 Deltaproteobacteria bacterium | reverse complement strand
TATTTAGAGATCGCTAAAAAAAACTTCACATTCTCCCATGCCAATCTGGGTCTGTCCAAATAAGCATAATACACCTCGTAAAAATGGGTCGCAGTTTGCGTGCCAGAACATACAAGAGAGACCCAAAATGCAGATAATCATCGATCTATCAACTGGTTATGTGCTAAGTCCCACATTATTTGAACCCGAATGTCCCAGATTGTGTGATTCTACTTATTCTGCTCGAAGCGTATAAATTTACCGTAAGGAAATGTTCTTGATACAGTTCTCAGATAAATTGGTATCCTTTGTTCAGATAATGCGCTACAGAGAGATGCTACCGCGAAGCGGAGAAATGGCTTAAGTTGGAAAAAGTTGTTGATGCCGGAAGGGCGACAAAACTACCAACCAGCGAGCTGTTCCGGAACTTGTCTTGGATACCTGCCGGCGATACATTTCGACCGGCAAACCAGCTGACTTGTGAAGGGAGGGCTCAGTGGTAGATACAAACTGGGTCTATTGCATGTATCGGCGGGAAGTGGCTTTCAATCAAAACGTTGCAAAAAGAATATGATGGAGTTGGCCGATCTCAACTATTGAAATCATAGTCATCCGGCGGATTTAAGTTTCCTTTTTTTGCCAGTAGGTCCTCTATCAGATACCCAATTTCACCCTTACTTTTGAGTTGAGAGATCATCCATTGCGGCAGGCGAATGGTCAGCAACTCACGTCTTAAATGATCTGGCTTCTTTTTTCGTCCGGCTCCGGTTCGTTTTCCACCCCTCATTTTCACCTCCAAAAAGATAGAAAAAATTGAATGTCGTTATGCGCTATTCAAATTCATGGTCCAATGTTCCGGTGGCAATATTGAATTTCGTATCACGCTATTCAAATCATCGTGCCCATATTCCGCCGGTAGCATTGAAGCTACCGGAGAGATATATTATTGATTCATTTTATCTTCGAGAAAGTCCACGGCCTCAATAAATGAAGACTTTGCAGCGACCATGACCATATCAATGGGATTAAAGTTTTTCCTGCAATCGAAACATCTTGCAAGGTTTGTTTTGGGATTAACACCCGTATGAAAGTTTCCACACACAGGACAACGAAATCGGAATAAAGAATGAACGGTTCTGGTCTCCATGTTTAAAAATGATGCGATCACCTTATCGATAGGGATCTGGTTTCTGAGCATTCTGAGGAAATCAGGGGGAAAAAACCTTCTTGTCATGAGAATACCTCCTATGGGAGCTGAAATTGCGCCATGACATTGTTGACCATGGCATCGTTGATTTTATGAATGTCCTGGGATGCTGCATTGAGCAAACAGGCGGTAGAGATATTATTGATTTGCCTTGGTACGCCCGCGGCATAGTCATGGATGAGGCCCTTGGCCTCCGGCTCGAAGATTTTGGGAGATCCGCCCGCCATGGTGATGCGGTTATCGATATACTGAACGGTTTGCTCCTTGGGGTATGGTTTGAGGAAAAGCCTGAGGGTAATGCGATACAAGAGGTCGGCATGGGAAGATCGTTTGAGAATATGGCGCAGATTTTCCTGGCCGCACAAGAGGATTTTGAGGGGTATTTTTTCGCCGATGGGTGAAATTAAGACCCTGAGATCGGTAAGGGCTTTCGGATCGATCAAGTGGGCCTCGTCAACGATGAGGAGTGTGGATTTTTCATTCTGATTGATGCGGTCCAGAAGTTGAAGCAGCATTCGATCCTTTCCCATTCTCGGTTTTTCACCGAGTCTGGTAACAATTAACCGTAGAAAGGCATTGGCGTTGAGAGTGGTTAAATGGAGATAAATGGGTTGATAGCGATTTGGGGGCAAGTCATGAATAAAGAGTCTCAGAAGAGATGACTTTCCGATGCCGGTCTGTCCCAGGATAAGGCCGATGCTGCCCTGTTGTTCAAAGAACTGAAGGCCGGCGAGGGCCTCATCGATACGCGGATCTCTCATGAGCCATGTTGTGGGGGGATGTTCAGTAAATGGGTGATCGTTCAGGGAAAAATGATTAAGAAACATGCTGTTCCTCCTTTCGGATAAGTTGTTTAAGCTCCAAAATAATGTAGGGCAGTGTCGGCTTTTGTGCTTTTTCAAAGGCCTGTTTGACCATTTTGCGATTGATGTCAGTGCTTTGGTTATAGACTTTTTTTAGTGTTTCAAGTTCCGCGCTTGAAAGGCCGGTTAAACCGGCTTTTCGACCCATGAGCTGCGCCACAGTTTTTGCAAACTCGTAAAAGGGCCATGTTCTTTGCTGAAGGACTTTCCGGTAATCAATACCACCCACCTGTGCATTAAGGTCCTCCTGGTGCTTTTTGACCCAAAGATCGATGATGCTGTGTTTGGGTTTTGTTCGTATGGGCGGTGGTGTTGCCGGTGCCGTGCTTCGGTTGTGAAGAACACCGATTCCGAGATATTCGCTTTTTAGAGAATAGAGTTTAATGTCATCCCATGAAGCAAAAGGGTCGAAACGCACTTCAATACGATCCCCTCGAAGTTTGGGATCGACCCGGTAGAAGCGTTTGTTGAGCTGAACATCCGAGAACGTTCTGTTGACGGTGCGAAAAACCGTTTGCATAAAGGACTCAATGACGAGCCCCATGTCCACTTGTCGGATAGCCGTAAGTCCCTGGTGATAACGCTTCTCCGGAGTTTGACCGGTTTCGGCGTTTTTTGATTCGTGGTAACTGACGTTCAACCATGCAGAGAATGCCCGGTTAAGCTGATCGAGAGAAAGGATATCTCCGGCCCGCACTTCGGCTTCAAACTGGTCCTGCACGGTGTGAAAAAACCTTTCCACAAGCCCGCCCGGCGCCGGATCAAGTGGAGGTCTGTGCAAGAGTCTGATATTGAGACGATGACAGGCTGCTTTGAGTCCGTTGGAGTGATAGATCTTGGCATTGTCCACATAGAGTTCACGTGGCGTACCATGAATGGAAAGCGCGCGGATCCATGAGTCAATGAGGATATCGAGGTTCTGTCTTAAGTAGTAGCGGGCTTCGACCCCATACCGGCTGTGGCAGTCGATGAACCCTGAAAGATGGGTCGAAACAACATCGCCCTGTTCCAGAACATAGGGTCCTTCCTCGAAATCACCGACCCAAAGATCGTGGGTATGATTCCGGGACCACCGTTTGCGCACTTTATTTCGGACAATGCCGAGTTTCATGCGCGTTGCGCCGGCCTGTTTCAGGTGCCGGTACAATGTGGAACGCGGCACGGTGGTTCCGTACTTGTCTTTAAGGAAGAAGTTGATGGTTTGAGGGCTTCGGCGGGGCTGTTCTTTTTTCAGCTCAATGGCCTTTTGGATGACCTGAATACAGGTATTGCGCGATTTTCCGATGTCGACGCGTTTTTTTCGTGCCAGATTGTCAAATCCCGCCTCCTTGTAACGGTTCAGCTTTCGACGCAGGGTTGAGATCGAGGGCGTACGGGTACGCCCGTCCGGATATTGCACCGGCTCCTTTGCCTTTTGTTTGAGAAACTGGTTGGTTCCTTCCGGTTCAATCTCGCCGTAAATGATGGGACTTAGCAGATCGCACCAGAAGATCGCCCATTTCTCCTGTTCTTTTTCCAAAAAATCACCTCCGTTTTTCTTTTTTTTGCGGACGGAGGTGATATTAGATCAGGTGAAGGCGCAATTTATTGCCAACTTGGTGAAAATGGAGAGGCCAAAAAGTGTTTTAAAAAGAGCTTCCGTTGCAAGTATCTGAAAACAGTTGCGAAGACGTACTCTGCGATCTTCGCCTCTGTACTTTACAGGAGGAACAATCCACTGCGCCAGGTCGCGAAAAATGGTCGTCCGCGGGCTCTCCTGAGAGATCATCGACAGTGCCTTGCGCAAGGTATTCGACATACGGGAAAGGGTTGTAACCCATCGGTGAATCGTCGATGGAACCAGAGTTTTTTGCCCATCAGGATATCCTGGAACGCTGTTTTCACAAACGAGCGCTTTCTCATAGGTGGCATCTGATCCCACATACGATTCGGCAAAGTGCATAATGGTCTGCCGGGTATAGTGTTTATGGGGAATTGCAAAATCCGGATAAAAAGTAACCGTCTTTCCGCAGCCCGGACAGGCAAATCGAGTCAGGGGGCAATGAATAGTTTCCACCAACATCTTGATAATGATCAAAAAGCACCGCTCCCGGTATGCATGTATCTTAAAGTGGCGTGCCTCAACATGGCATCGCGGGCACGGAGGAAGACTATTCGGTTTCACTTCTCCCTTTTCGGTTTGCTTCAGATATGCTTTAATAGCCTCTATTGTCGCTGTAAGCGCCATGTGCGTATCCCTCCTGCTAACGTTTTCAAAGTTATCGACGTTATATAGCCCAGGGGGGATACTTTTTCAAAAGGCGGGGTAGACCTCAATAAATTTCGGGCGGGGTTGCTCCGCGGCTGGGTACTTCAATCGGTTTCTCGATAACCAAACAGGCAATCTATTTGCAGGCAACGGAATAACGGGTTAGCGAGATGGCGGGTTAACTGATTATGAGACTCGCGCGGTCAAACATTTTGGGACTTAGCAGCTATGAGCGGCGCAGTGTCATTATTACCAGCAATCTGATTTTTTCACAGTGGGATAAAATCTTTAAAGATCCCATGACCACAGCCGCTGCCATTGACCGCGT
>QMMS01000371.1 GCA_003647375.1 Deltaproteobacteria bacterium | reverse complement strand
GTTGTGGCAATATGAGATCCGAAGAAATCACAACTGAACAGGATTCTATCTTCCTCCAGATAGGTCACCATGGTCTCAGGCCAGTGAACCCAGGGTGTATGGATAAACTTCAAGGTTTTATCGCCGAGAGAAAGCGTCTCCCCGTCCTCGACGGTAATAAAATATTCTTCTGGTATTTTCAAAAGATCGATCAATAGCCCCTTGGCTTTGGGGGTTGATATGAGCTTTGCATCAGGGTATTTTTCCAGAACCTGCGGAATGGTTCCGGAGTGGTCCTGTTCCGCATGCTGCGAGATGATGTAATCGATCTTAGAGATGCCCTCGAGCTGTGCCATAAATTCCTTGGCCATGGGGGGATCAACCGTGTCCAGCAAGGCCGTCTTCTCACTTCCTTCAATGAGATAAGCGTTATAGCTAGTTCCATCCGGAAGGGGGATAAGAGCGTCAAATAGACGACTGTCCCAATCCACGGAACCCATCCAATAAATACAATCTTTAATTTTTCTCGCTTTCATGGTGCTGCCTCCTTTAAATCTCAAGTGTTAGCGTTTTCAGGCTCAGACCTGCTCTCTATAAGTACTGTCTACCGTTTCTCTTGCAACCCATCCGAAATCATTGAAAACACAAAATATCGCCGGAACCACCAGCAATACCAGCAGGGTCGATACCAGCAGACCAAAGACAATGCTGGTCGCCAGAGGCGTTAAAATCTGGGCCTGCAAGCTCTTTTCCAGCAACAGCGGCGTCAACCCGGCGATGGTCGTCAAAGAGGTCAGCAGAATAGCACGAAAGCGCTCCCGGCTGGCCTTTTTTGCCGCTTCGGGAACTGAAAACCCTTCGCGGACGCGAACTTTCAGAAACGCCAGCAGCAGAATCGAGTCGTTAACGACGATTCCTGCCAGAGAGGCGGCACCCATAATGCTCGGCATTGATATGTCGAGCCCCATGAATACATGCCCCCAGATAACGCCAATCATTGCCAGGGGTATGGAGTCTTCTTTCGTTTGTGATACCGATCACCTGCAACTATCAAAGTTCTTCTATATTAACCGGCCGATGGTACATCACCGTCCTCAATGGCCTCGTATATTCGTACAAGCAACTGATCAAGGCTGAGATGATACTCCCGGGCGACATCCGCCAGGGTGTGAAAAGCCTCTGTGGGACAACCCGCACACATCAGGTTCATATCCATGAACGTTTGCAGAAGCCGGGGAAAACGTTCCAGAAGTTTTTTGACGGTAATATCTGCCGATATATTTGAATTCACAGTTATTTTCCTTTCCTCTTTTTCTTACGTTTCATCCAACATTATTGAAAACAAGAATAGCCGTTATTTTTTTTCTCGTCTTTGCGCTGGCGCAAACAAGAAAATTTTTTATGCAAATTTAAAAAATGATGGAACCAAGAGGTGTGTTGAACAGAATGTTGTCGGTCAGATCGTTTCGGCAAATTGGACCAGAGCATGAGGGTCGGTGATGACGATTTGCTCACGGCCGGACTTTATCCAGCCCTTTTTTTCCCAGGCGCTGAGCGTACGGCTCGCCGTGTATAGCGTCGTCCCGGTATAGTCGGCGATATTTTGACGGCCAAGAGGAATGTCGATGTATATGCCTTCTGAATTCTTTGAACCTGCGCTTCGCATGAGGCGCAGCAAGGTTAGAGCGATACGTTGTTCAACTCGCTCTGTGCAGAGCTCCAGGTATCGATTCTGGACATCTTCGAATCGCTCCAGAATGATACTTAGCAGGTTGATAGTGATCTCTGGGTATCGTCGCATCAACTGCATCATCGTCTGTTTATCCCAACTGATTACCTCCGTTTCTTCGACGGATTCAGCAGTGACCGGATAGTTGCTGTTTTTAAGGAGGGCGACTGCAGCGATCAACTCTCCGGCGCCGACATAACGGAAAATTACTTCCTTACCCTGCTCATTAAGCTTGGTAAGTTTTAAGCGGCCCCGGTTGACCAAATAACACGTTTGGGCTGAATCACCCTGATGAAACAAGATTATTTTAGGCTGAAGCTTTTTACATAAACCGCCTTTAATAACCACATCGTTCTGTTCGGTTTTTAACCCCGCGAACACATCCGACTTATGAAGGCTATCTAATATCGCTATATTTTTGTCCATTATATTAATTTTTTATCAATATATTCAATTCTTAAAATTAATACCATCATTTATCTTTACATATCAAGGAACAAAAAAGCTCAATCGCTGTATGTTATCCAAAGGTGGCTGATCTATAAATTATTCTTGGCCTTATAGTTAATCGCAATTTGATCTAATCAACTGTTTGATAGTGACTTTTCGCGTCAACAATGGGAAGTTATTGAACTGATCCTGTAGAAGCGGGCGTTGTATTCACGCCCAAACTGGCATTGGAAAAGCGTTTAGATTGTTCCAGGCGTCGGAGAGGGACAATTCCTTATTTTGTAGCATGGTTATGATGCGAACCGCGGACTCCATATAGGGCGTAGCCACATTGTATTGTTTCCCCAAAGCCACAAATTTTCCGTTGATATAGTCAATCTCGCATTGTTTTCCCTTTTCAATGTCCTGCAGCATACTGGCTTTGCATCTTCTAAAAGGGGTGTAGAGCGGGGCCCAGTAGTTGTAAATGACGTTGTCCATCTCCATTTGAGATGAAAATCCGAGATGTTCGACCAGCGGCTGAAAACCGAATATTTTTTCAGGTAAAACACCCGTTTTTTCGATAATCATCGCAGCTTCCCGCCCCAGATGAGCGATGCAGGTCATGGCCGCGTAGCTGTCCAGTATTTCGCCCCAGCAGCACCCCAAGGCCGTGGACATGGCACTGAAAGTTGAATTGTCGGTCAGCTTCGAGTACCTGAGGCCGAGAATGTTTTCCACCACATGAGCATGGTGCAGGCCTGAAAGGGCGTGTTGAACTCTTTTGGTATCTTCTGTGATGCGGCCGCTCAAGGGACCGAAGGTGATTCCCAAGGTTTGTGGCTCTGTGGTTAATTCCGATACGCCGGGTTCGAGCCAGGTCGCACCAAATTCCACCCCACCGCCCATAATCATGTCTTCACTAACAAATTCTCTGGAAATATCCTCGGGTATCCCATTTTGAAGCGTCAGGACGATGGTATCGGCGTGCATGTGCGGCAATGCGTTCTGCAGGGATAAGCGCAGGACAGTCTGCTTGGCCAGCGATATGATCAGATCGTAACAGCCCTCCATTTCCTCCGGCAAGATTGCCTGTACCGGTATGGTACATTCCATCTTGCCTTTGATTTGCGCACCACACTGGTTCAGCCTGTTCACGTGCTCTGCAAAATTATCCACGAGCACGACATCTTGTCCGCTTTGGCATAATAGCGCACCCATTATGGTTCCGATGGAACCGGCGCCAAGTAGTGCTATTCTCATCTTCGTTCCTTATTAAACCCCAACGGTACAACCTTTGGGTAAAATTTTATGCGCCTTTGACGGTATGGGTTTATTGTTATGAATCTGTATAATCCTATGTCAGCTTAGGTTTAATTTTTTTCTGGCTTCCGCAGGGGACAGAAGCCGTCCGCCAAGTCTTTCAATAATCTCTTTTCCCTTTTCAACCAATTGGGCATTTGAGGCAAGGACGCCCTTTTCCAGGTATAAATTATCCTCAAGTCCAACCCGCGCATTACCACCCATAACAACAGACTGTGCCAGCATGGGCATCTCATCTCGGCCAAGAGCAAAAGCGCCCCAGGCAACCCCTGCTGGAAGCGCTTCGCGCATGGTTACAACATTTCGTGTTGTTCCTTCGGCCCCAAAAGGAATCCCCATGCAAAGCTGGAAAAGCGCCTTTTTATTAATGAGCCCTTCCTTCATCAATTGTTTGGCCTGCCATATATGGCCCAGTTCAAAAGCCTCTATTTCCGGGGTTACGCCTGCATTCTGAATTCTGTTAGCACTTTCCCTGAGCATATCCATGGTTGCGACATACGCTGTCTGGGCGTAGTTAAAAGAACCGCAGTCCAGGGTACAGATTTCCGGTTTTATGATTTCAATGTGCCGGACTCTTTCCTCCGGTGTGATCATATCGGTGCCGGGGCCGCCAACGGTAGGATCATCATCGCTTGGAATAAGATCACCGCCCATCCCTGTTGTGATATTCAAAATCACATCAACATCGCTTTCCCTGATTAATTTTACCGTTTCCTTGTACAGTTCCAAATCTCTGCTCGGGGCGCCGGTCTCAGGTTCTCTGACATGGATATGGGCAACGGCAGCACCGGCTTTTGCAGCTTCTATTGAGGCTGTTGCAATTTCAGCCGGGGTTGACGGCAAGCCTGGATGTTTGCCTTTAGTGTCGCTTCCACCGGTCACAGCACAGGTTACAATCACTTCATAATTCATCGAATATTCCTTTGTGTTTTTAAGCGCTAATTGAATTTTATATCAACTGCTGCTGTCAGCCATTTTCCTTCCGGAGGAGGTAGATGCCGCTGAACACGATGATGGCAGCCCCCAGGATTGTCCAGCCATCCGGGAGATCGCCAAAAATGAAATAGCCCAGCAGTGTGGCCCAGACAAGAGTGGCATAATCAAACGGCGCCAGCAAGGATGCGGGTGCTCTTTCAAAGGCCTTAATCATAAAAAAATGACCAACGG
>QMMS01000370.1 GCA_003647375.1 Deltaproteobacteria bacterium | reverse complement strand
GACAATATGTTTGAAGAACTCATGAATACGGTCAGGGTATGCAGCCTGGGTCAGATTACCCACGCACTTTATGATGTGGGAGGCCAGTACCGACGCAACATGTAATAAATTCGTTTCACGAATTTATTTGACGCGACTTCGTCGCTTCTTTTTCTTTTGCAAAGACATAACAACGATCAATAACACCAAAAACAAAACACTATATACGAAATACAAAACACTAAACACTATTTAGTTAAAGAGGTTCTTATGAAAGAAGCAGTCATCGTCAGTGCGGTAAGAACACCGCTGGGAAGCTTTAATGGTTCTTTGGCGACCATCGGTGCAACCGACCTGGGTGCCCTCGCCATCAATACAGCCGTCCAGAGAGCCGGGATCGACAAAAGTGTTGTGAACGAAGTCATCATGGGGCAGGTGCTGCCGTGCGGGTACGGCCAGAATCCAGCCAAGCAGGCTGCCGTCAAGGCCGGGATGCCATGGGAAGCAGAATGCATCACCATCAACAAGGTCTGTGGTTCTGCATTGAAATCAGTCATGCTGGCCGCCCAGGCAATACAGGTCGGCGATGCCGATATCATCGTCGCCGGTGGTATGGAAAGCATGAGCATGGCCCCTTACTACCTCGAAAAAGCACGCTTTGGCTATCGCATGGGCCCGGGCCAACTGCAGGATCATATGATCCAGGATGGATTGTGGGACAGGGTCAATGACTTTCACATGGGAATGTCGAATGAGCTCTGCTCCCAGAAATATGGTGTCAGCAGAGAAGAGCAGGATCGCTATGCCGCCGAATCATACCGCCGCTCCGGAGCATCCATAAAAAGTGGCCGGTTCAAGGATGAAATCGTCCCGGTTGAAATACCACAGCGAAAAGGCAAGACAACCCTTTTCAGTACAGATGAATGTGCAAGGGAGACTGATTATGAAGCCTTGTCCAGGATGAAGCCCGCATTTAAGAAAGATGGCGTCGGAACCGCCGGAAATGCATCGATCATCAGTGACGGTGCGGCCGCAGTGGTGGTCATGTCAAGAGATAAAGCCGAGGCTTTCGGGTGCCCTATAATGGCATCAATCGGCGCACAGGCATCCTTTGGTATCGACATGAAATATGTCCTGGTGGCACCCGTGTGGGCAATTCCGAAATGTCTCGCCAAAGAAGGCATTGATAAGGAAGCCGTCGATCTCTATGAAATTAATGAAGCCTTCAGTGGATCGACCGTGGCGGTGATGCGAGAGCTTGGGTTGGATCCGGACAAAACAAATGTCAATGGCGGAAGCACTTCCCTGGGGCACCCGATCGGTGCAAGCGGCTGCCGTGTACTGGTGACACTTCTGCACGAAATGATCCGGGAAGATAAAAAAACGGGACTTGCCAGTCTGTGTCTCGGTGGCGGGGAAGCTGTAGCAATGATCGTAAAACGATAGAATTGGTTTCAAAGCCTCCCCTCGATCTCAATTTCTGCGTTGAGGCAAGGCGTTCAATCCTCAACATACCCAATGTATGCCTGCGGTTGAACCCCTCGCCTTGCCTTGATCTTGAACCCGATTGAAGACTTTGAAACTAATTCTACTGCAATTGCTATATTCTTGTTTTGATTGGAAACGATTAAGGGCAATGCTATAAATTTCACGGATCTATAACCAATACCAAGGTAACTCATAAGGCCGGTAGGTGATCCTGATGTGACCGGGAAACTGTCTGAGTTTCTTAGAGTCCGTTATACCGAACAGTAATTAAACACTTTCAGAAAGGTACTTACGTGGTGCTTGATGCTAAATTTCTTAAAAATTTGGCCCTGTTCGGTATTATGGCCTCTTAGAAACGAGTTTTTCACGGTCACATCAGGATTATCTGCCGGCCGGAACCTTATCCTTTTTTGGGTGATAGACCCGAAATGTTAAAACATCGTCATACAGATAAGAAAGGAGAGAAGAAAATGAAAACTCTGGGCATCATCGGGGCAGGTCAAATGGGAAACGGTATTGCACAAGTGGCTGCAATGAGCGGGATGGATGTGGTCATGAACGACATTTCTGCAGAATTTGTACAAAAGGGATTGGCTACCATCACAAAGATCCTGACGCGAAGTGTCGACAAAGAGAAAATAACGGAAACTGAGAAAAAATCGATCCTGGGGAGAATTTCAACCGGCACGGACCTGAAAGACATGGCTGCGGCTGACTTTGTCGTGGAGGCGGCCACCGAGAACGAGACATTGAAATTCAAGATATTCAAAGATCTGGATAATATCTGCCCGCCTGAGACGATCCTTTCCACCAATACGTCTTCTATTCCCATCGGCCGGATTGCTGCACAAACCCGAAGACCGGATAAGATCATCGGTATGCACTTCATGAATCCCGTACCGGTGATGAGGTTGGTGGAAATCATTCGGGGTCTTGCTACTTCCGAAGAAACATTCAAGTCAACCTGGGACCTATCGCTTAAATTTGGGAAAACCCCTGCCGAGGCCAATGATTTCCCGGGCTTTATCGCCAACAGAATCTTACTGCCCATGATCAATGAGGCCGTGTACTGCCTCTATCATGGTGTTGGCAAAGAAGAAGACATCGATACGGTCATGAAACTCGGGATGAATCATCCCATGGGCCCCCTGGCGTTGGCGGACCTTATCGGCCTCGACACGTGCCTGGCCGTCATGGAAACACTATACAATGGATTTAATGACTCCAAGTACCGACCCTGCCCGTTGCTGCGAAAGTATGTGGAAGCAGGATGGCTTGGCAGAAAAACCGGGCGTGGATTTTACGTTTACAGCTAGAACCCATGACAATAGGGAGGAGATGGCATGCCTATAAAAAAGAAAGACGCGTCTGTATCCATTGGCCAGAAAATAAAGAAGGCCAGGACATCCAACAAAATCACCTTCGACCTGTTGGCCAATGAGACAGGATTCACCATCGATTATATAAAGGACATTGAGAAAGGCAAGGTAACGCCTCCCGTAGGAACGCTCCTTCAGATTGCCAGAGCCCTCAAGATTGATTCCGGGGCGTTGTTGAAAGAGGATGAATCCAAGATGAAGCGCCGGATCAAGGCATATACCAAACGAACCGACCATTATGCCTATACCACACTGACACCCGGGGCCGAAAACAAGCATTTAAAGGCGTTTCTGGTGACCATCGATCCACTGGCCGACCATCAGGGCGTTGGCTATCATCACGAGGGGGAAGAGTTCACCTATGTTCTGTCCGGCCAGATAGAAATTATCGTAGGAGACCACGTTAACAAGTTGAAAACAGGTGATTCTCTTCACTTCAACTCGGGGATACAGCACAACCTGAAAAATACCGGGAAAGATGAAGCAAAACTCCTGGTGGTGATATATGGACCGTAAAAACAGGGTTCCAGGGTCCAAGGGGCCGGTACTGATTCAACCCTATAAGGAACTAACGACATCGGCATAGCCATAAGCCGTTAGCTGTTTATGGCTTACAGCGCATCCCTATTAGTAATTTTTCAAAGTAAAACAAGGCATTCATATGACCTTCAAACTGAACGATGAACAGCGCATGATTCAATCAATGGTGAGAGAATTTTCGAGAAAAGTCGTCGCTGGAACAGCTATGGAGCGTGACCGGACAAAGGAATTTCCTGCCGACAATCTTGAAAAGATGGGAGAACTGGGTCTCCTGGGCATGATGGTGCCCCTTGAATATGATGGTTCCCAGGCAGACACTGTCAGCTATGTCCTGGCTCTTTCAGAAATTGCCTACTCCTGTGCATCGACCGCTGTGGTTATGTCCGTTCACAATTCCATTGTGTGTGAAAGCATTCTTCGCCATGGCACGGAGGAACAGAAACAAACCTATCTGAAACCCCTTGCCAGGGGGGATTTTATCGGTGCCTTTGCCTTGACGGAACCCCATGCCGGCTCGGATCCCGTCAGCCAGTCTACCCTGGCGGAACGGGATGGAAACGACTACATACTCAACGGCACCAAACGGTTTATCACAAGCGGTAAAAATGCAGGCCTTGTCATTGTCACCGCAAAAACCGATCCCTCCCAAAAGCATCAAGGTATCAGCGCTTTCCTGGTCAAAAAAGACACCCCGGGTTTTATTGTCGGACGACTTGAAGACAAGATGGGATTGTGCGCATCCGATACGGCAGACTTGATACTTGACAATTGCCGGGTATCGGCTTCGGACATGCTCGGAAACGAGGGAGACGGGTTTAAAATCTCAATGCGGGCTCTTGACGGCGGACGTATCGGCATCTCAGCCCAATCGGTGGGCGTTGCCCAGGCAGCATTCGATGCCGCTGTAAAACATGCCAAAGGCAGAGAGCAGTTCGGTCGAAAAATTTCAAAGTTCCAGGGACTGCGCTGGATGCTTGCGGATATGGCCACCGAAATAGAAGCTGCTCGACAATTCATGTTTTCAGCTGCCGCCATGAAAGACCGGGGTGAAAATTATACGGTCCAGGCCTCCATGGCCAAACTGTTTGCCAGTGAAATGGTGAACCGGGTAACGGCAAAAGCACTTCAGATGCATGGCGGTTACGGGTTTATCAAGGATTACCCGGTGGAACGATTTTATCGGGACGCCCGGGTCTTTACTATCTATGAAGGGACATCAGAGATTCAACGCATAGTGATTTC
>QMMS01000369.1 GCA_003647375.1 Deltaproteobacteria bacterium | reverse complement strand
CTGCACCCCTTTTCAACTGCTGGTCAAAATTCAGCTGCCCCTCGCCGTACCGAGCATCATGACCGGCGTCAACCAGACAGTCATGATGTCCCTGTCAATGGTAGTGGTGGCGGCGATGATCGGGGCCGGGGGGTTGGGTGGAAAAATTCTTTACAGCATTCAGCGCATCAACCTGGGGCTCGGCCTGGAGGCGGGGCTGGGAATTCTCCTGATTGCCATTGTGCTTGACCGGATTTTACAAGGTATTACCAGAAAACAGCAAAAGGCACTGCTGAAGGAATAAAGTAAGGAGGTATTTAAATGAAAAGATCGTTGCACTCCGGAAAAAAACAGAGCGGAGGCTTTGGCCTCAATCTCTTTTCCGAAGACGAGCTCCGCGAAATTCATCTGGCGACGCTGGAGGTATTGCAGCACACAGGGATTTTCGTTGAAAATGAGGAAGCGGTGGAAGCCTTTGAAGGCGGCGGCGCCAAGATTGAGAAAGACAATAAAATCATCAAGTTGCCGCCTTATCTGGTGGAAGACTGTCTGCGCTCGGCACCGGAAAAATTCATCATGGCAGGCCGTCGTCCTGAAGACGATTATGTGGCGGAAAGCAACCGGGTGGGTTTTACCAACTTCGGGGAAGGCATTCTGACCGCAGACCTGGAAACCGGCAAGTTGCGGGAACCCACCAAAAAAGATGTCTCGGATTCAGCCAGACTCGGGGATTTCCTTGATGAGGTGTCAGTTTACAATCGGGCCGTGGGCGCGCATGACGTGCCGGCCGATGTGTCGCCGGTGCATAATGCCGAAGCTTTCTTCAGCAACACCACCAAGCACTGCATGATCGGTCCTTTCAGCGGCTATCAGGTGAAACAGATCGCCAAGATGGCCGCGGCCATTCAAGGCAGTGAGGAAAAACTGCGTGAGCGTCCGCTGGTGTCCTTTCACACCTGCCCGGTCAGTCCGTTGAGACTCGTTAACGATGCCTGTGAAATCATCATGGAATCGGCGCGCTGCGGGATGATGGTGAACATTATCACCATGGCCATGGCCGGGGCATCATCTTCCATTCATCTGGCAGGCACACTGGTCGATCACAATGCAGAGCTGCTGGCATCAGTGGTGCTCAGCCAACTGACCTGCAAAGGAGCGCCGATCATGTACGGCAGTTCCACAACTGCCATGGACCTGCGTTTTGCCGCCGCCACCGTCGGCAGCCCGGAATGCGCCATGATCAATGCTGCTGTGGCCCGCCTGGCACGGTACAACGGCCTGCCCAGTTTTGTGGCCGGAGGATAGGGCGACAGCAAGCTCTCGGATGCCCAGCTCGGCCACGAAAAGACGTTGACGGGCCTTATGACCGCGTTGGCAGGCGCCAACCTGATCTACGGCCTGGGAATGATGGAAATGGGTGTCTTGTTTGATTACGGCCAACTGGTGATGGATAACGAATTTGCGAAGATGATCAAATACTGTGTGCAAGGCATTCCGGTAAACGATGAAACCCTCTCATTGGGAGCGATCAAGGAGGTCGGACCCTTCAAGGATTTCGTCAGCCACGAATCAACTTTCACACACATGAAATCCATATCCCACCCGAAACTGATCGACCGCCGGAATAGGGACAAGTGGGAGGAACGCGGGAGTACGAGCCTGCATGAGCGCTCCCTGGACGAGGCCAGGCGGATTTTGAAGGAGCATAAAGTCACGCCGTTATCCGATGATGTTCAGTCGGCTATCAGGACGATCGTTGAAGAAACAGAAGACCACCTCGGGGTGGGAAGGCATCAACCGGCATTTTGACCGAATGACATCAGCAGAAAAGGTACGCTGATGAGTCATTCAGAGGCAGCTTGCCGGACGGGATTTGCAACCCACATTGCCGGACGGGGTTTGCAACCCCGTCCGAAACTTTTTTTGAGTGTCAATACAATCTCATATGCATCAGGCTGAGATTGCCGGACGGGGTTTGCAACCCCGTCCGAAACTTTGATGCATATGAGGATTATCACTCGCTTTTATACAAAAAATAGCAGGTAAAAATGAAATATACAAGACAAGAACTTAGCGGAAAGGCCCTGACCGTCATGGGCCTTATACCCGTGAACGATCTGGGTATTACCCTCCCACATGAACACTGTCTGCTGGATGCCAGATGCTGTCTTGCCGAGCCGACTGAGATGTCAGCCAAGCGTCTTTTTCACGAACCGCTCTCTTTCAAGAACGTGGGCTATGTTCGTTACGGTCGTGATAACCTTGATAATTATTTGCTGACAGATGAAGAACATGCCATGAAGGAACTCATGTTCTATAAGTACGCGGGCGGTACAACCCTTGCGGATGCCACCCCTGTTGATATTGGCAGGAATCCTCAAGCACTGAAGCGAATCTCATCGGGCACCGGGCTGAACATTATCATGGGATCAGGTTATTATGTTAAAGCATGTCAATGCCGTTTCCTGAATCATACTCAAACCGAAGATAACATTGCTGAGAAAATTGTCAGCGATATTCTTGATGGGGTGGGGGATACCGGGATTCATGCTGGAATGATTGGCGAAATCGGCTGTTCATGGCCTTTAGAACCATCTGAGGAAAAGGTGCTTCGGGCGGCCGGAATGGCGCAGAAAGAGACCGGGGCGCCACTGCACGTTCATCCCGGGCGATCTGAAGACGCCCCTGCTGAAATTATCAAAATACTTAAAGAAGTTGGCACAGACCTGAACCGCACAGTCATCGACCATATAGATCGAACCGTCACGGAACCTGAGAACCGCTACAGTTTGGCCGATTCCGGCTGCTTTCTGGAATATGATCTGTTTGGAATCGAAACTTACTACCCGGAAACCCTGGCAACTATTGATGTTCCCAATGATGCTCAGCGAATCGCTCAGATAAAAGATCTGATGTCTCACGGGTATGGCGATCAGATTCTGATATCACAAGACTTCGATCAGAAATACCGTTATAAATCTTTTGGCGGCCATGGTTATGATCACATTCTGAGCAATGTCATTCCGGCAATGCACAAGCGGGGTATGACAGACGATCAGACAGATTCCATATTGATCGACAATCCAAAGCGTCTTTTTGCTTTCACATGAAGCTTATGGGAAGGACAATGTATTCCAGTGAACCGAATCTTATATACCTGATCAGGAGGGAAAATGCACACTCAGCATGATGACGGCCATTTTTTGCATTACGATTTACATAATGTGGTTCCCACAATTGAAAAAGGCGAAGGTATTTACCTGTATGATGTTAACGGCAAGAAATACATTGATGGGTCTTCGGGACCTGTCGTGGTGAGCATCGGCCATGGGGTTAAGGAAATCAGTGAAGCGTATGCCGCCCAGTCAGACAAGGTTGCTTATGTTTTCCGATCTCATTTTACGAGTGAACCGGTGGAGGAATTGGCGAGCCGGATTGCTGAACTGGCACCCGGAAATTTGGATCGGGTTTTTTTTGTATCCAGCGGATCGGAAGCCACGGAAATGGCCGCCAAGATCGCCCACCAATATTATCTTGAATTGGGCAAGGAACGCAAAGAACTGATTGTGTCGCGATGGCTGAGTTATCATGGCATTACGATGGGGGCGCTTTCCATGTCCGGAAATGTGCCCCGGCGAAGGAATTTCACCCACTCCTTACTCCCGTATCCAAAAATTGCAGCACCGTATTGTTACCGCTGTCCGGAAGGTCGGGAATACCCTGAGTGCGGAGTCGCCTGCGCTCACCGGTTGCGGGAAACGATTCAACTGGTGGGAGAAGAATCTGTCAGCGGATTTATTGCCGAACCCATTGTCGGCGCCACATGCGGGGCCGCCACGCCGCCGCCGGAATACTACGGAATAATCCGGCAAATCTGTGATGAAACAGATATTTTATTTATTGCCGATGAAGTCATGACCGGTTTTGGGCGAACCGGTAAAAAATTCGCAATGGACCACTGGAATGTGGTTCCCGATATGATCACCTTTGCAAAGGGAGCCAGTTCGGGTTACTACCCTATCGGAGGCGTGATCATATCCGACAAGATTTATCAGACCCTTAAAAGCGGCAATAAAGGCATCTTTGCTCCCGGCCATACTTTTTCGGGCACTCCCATGGTGGGAGCTGTCGGCTCAAAAGTCATGGAGTATATGGAGAAGCATGAGCTGTTCAAAAATGTCCAAAATCTGAGCGGACACCTGATGGATCAACTCCTGCCACTGTATGAACATTCCATTGTGGGCGACATCAGGGGCAAAGGGTTTATGATCGGCATCGAATTTGTCAAAGACAAGAAAACCAAAGAACCCTTTGGTTTTGAGAAAACCGGGAAAATTGCCGGGCTGATCTCCAAACAGTGTCTTAAAAACGGATTAGTGGTTTATCCGGGTTCGGGAGAGGTCGATGGCCGTCGCGGAGACCACATTCTGATTGCGCCTCCTTTTATCATCAAAAAAAATCAAATTAATGAAATGGCTGCCATTTTAGATCAGTCAATTCAGGAAGTCATCCAAAATGTTTTGCCATGAGACCGTACAGCAAGAGGTCCGTTAATGAGTCATTCAGAGGCGTTGCAACTTTATGGCAGTCCTGTCAAGATAGTGATAAACCCAGTTCAGTCCCCCGAATATCAGGCTACTGAATCTTAT
>QMMS01000368.1 GCA_003647375.1 Deltaproteobacteria bacterium | reverse complement strand
TGCCGTCGATGATTTTTTTGCTGGACTCCCAGAGGATGACACCGGAAAATAAAGACCAAAAGATGTCGGCCAGGGCCACCGGGTGCCTGTCGATAATCATGCCCTGTTCAATGCCATCTTCGAAGATTCTCGCGATGGAGGCAATGGATTTTTTTGACAGGGTGTTTATTTCCAGCATCAGCTGCGGTGACAGGTTCTTCAGCGTTTCACTTGACTGCAGGTGGAACAGGTTGATGATCATAATAGGGTCAAAGTCATAGACATCATACATGGCTTCAATAAGCTCATCCAGTTTTGCCAGTGCATCCCCTGCGTCCCGGTCCACATGTTCGATCCGTATACCGAGATATTGAAGAATGCGCAGAGACAGGGACGCATACAGGTCTTCCTTGTTCTTAAAATAAAGGTAAAGTGTGCCGGGGCTCAACTCCGCCTCTTTGGCGATGTCTTCCATCGTGGCCCGGCCAAACCCCTTTTCCTTGAAAATTCTTTTTGCCGCTACAATAATCTGCTGCCGCCGGCGCTCTCGCTCACGTTCTTTTCTTTCCTGAATTCCCATAAATTTTCATACTCCTTCAGCGCGCAACCAAACAAAAAACATCCACCATCACTAAGAATTCGTATGATCATTTTACACGAATTCATGAAAAATCAATAAAATCGGTTATACAATTAATACCTTAAATAGCGGCGAAGCCGCGTTGAGTAAAATCGCCCGGGCGATTTTACATTTCGTCGAATAGATCCTTCTTCTGGTCGTTCTTATACTCCTTCATTTTGTGCCGCATCTCCTCCATCATATCATCCATGTCTTCCATGGACATTTTCATGCCCTCTTCGATCATGGTGTTGAATTCCGCCTGGATCATCTCGATGTTGTCCAGCTCTTTGAGGATAAACTCCCGGCCCTTGAAGTGTTTGGAAAGCTCGGGGTGCTTGGCCAGGTAGCCGTAATGTGAAAAAAGGCCGAACTGACACTCCATCCGCCCGCCCGCATAGGCAATTCGTTTGTTGAGATCGCCCAACTCCCGGTTAATCGCTTCTATTTCCGCCAGCCGTGCTTCATAGGCGGCATTGTCCCCTTCATCCCTTGCCGTTTCCGCAACAACGGCCAGGTTTTGTTTATGCTCTGACAGGGCCGTGGTCCGCGCCACCATGTCTTTCAGGCGGTCTCTCCTTTCGTAAATTTCTGTATGAACATAACCGCCGTATTTTTCTCCATCCGCAAACAGGTTTTTACGACCCTGGGTCTCATTTTGTTCCCAATCCGGTTGATACCCCGGCTCCACCCTGATCTTCCGCGCCTCGTAGGAGAGCCGGGCTCCCTGGTTTTCATAAACCGTTTCTTGATGGATTTCATTGTCGATGGTCACCTTACCGGAGTTCACCTGAACGAGGGTTGTGCCGTCTTCATAGGCGCCGGTTTCGAAATCGGTGCCTCGCACACCGCAGACGGCTGTGGGCGTCTGAACCTCAAAAAGCTTCCTGTGCAGGGCTTTCCTGCTGACTTTGCTCCATACCCTCCCGAAAAACATCAAGATCGAATTCTTTTTTTCCAGCGGCGAGATGATGGTGTTCATGACGATCTGGCTGTTGGCATGCACCTTGACAAAACTCTCATCCACAAAAGTAATGGTGCCCTTGCTCAAATCCCCGGTTCTGACGGCATCACCGTAGAACACGTCCATGCCGGTGACGGCATCAACCCATACCCGGCTGTCCTTTTTTTTGATATCAAACCGGCCTTTGAGGGAGGTTATTTTCCCCAGGGGTTCTTGGTTTTCCCTGGCAATTGCCCCGGGTGAAAAAGAAAGCATCATTGTCAAGGACAGGAGTAAGATTAAGATGTGCTTCAATTTTCAGGTTCCTTTCAACCGATATACACTGACAGCATATCGTTCCTGGCGCTGGCGTGCTGCAGGGTGACCTGCACCAGATCTTGCGGTTTCAGCTCAATGCCCTGTGACATGGGCAGCCTGCATTCCAGCATGTACTCCTTCAGCAGTGTTAAATAGCTGTTTCTGAGCTTGCTCAAAACCACGGCTTCGGTCTTCTCGCCGGCCCTCTGCTCGAGGTTTTTGAGCAGCCAATACCGGTTGCGGGTATATTGAATCCTCGACACGGTGCTCATGGGCTGTTCAACAGCATTGATGATCTTCAGCACATCCTCATGAGCATAGGGCTCATCAAACCCCAGAACAGCCCTGATCTGCCGTTGGGTGGCAAGGTCGAAATATTTCCTTATGGGAGATGTGGCTGTCACATACGCATCCAGGCCCAATCCGGAATGATGCCTCGGTTCGCTCCCCAGTGCAAAACGGCTCAACAGCTTTCGCTGCATCCAGTTCTGGAACAGGCTGCCTTCGTTGTTGCGGTAAAGCCGGTCTCTCGGCGGTGGTTGTGAACGGAAGATGGCAGGTTGCCGGTGCTTTGCCAGGAATCCGGCCATCAGCCAGTTGGCCATAATCATCAGCTCGGCAACCAGCATCCTTGCCGGGCTCTCTCGGTTGATCCTGTTCACCACTGGTTCGCCGTCGTTGTTGATCCATATGTTTATTTCAGGGAGGGTAATCTGCAGGGCGCCCTGGGACAGCCGCCGCTGTCTGAATTTTCTGGCAATGTTGCCAAGTGCCTGTATCTCCTTATCCTCCTCGGCAACCATGTTCACATCATAGTAGGTTAGCTGGCGCTTGACCTTGATCCAGCTGGCCACAACCTCATAGTCCATGATTTCAGCCGACGGCGTCAGCTTGACCAGGGTACTGATGGCAGGCCTCAATTCATCGGCCCTCAGGCTGCAAAGCCCTTCGGCCATGGATGGCGGCAGCATGGGGATCTTCTGGTCAGGGGTGTAAATGGAGCTGCCTCGTACGGATGCTTCACGATCGATGGGATCGTCTTTTTTTATGAAGTGCGCCACATCTGATATGTGAATGCCCAGTCGATAGTAACCATCGATCATTTCCAGGCTCAAGGCATCGTCAAAATCTAAGGTGGCCTGCCCGTCGATGGTGATCAGGGGAATGTCGGTCAGGTCCTGCCGCTGATGTCCATTCGAAGGTTTGGGCGTGGAATAAAAGGCTTCCTTGACCAGCTTTTCAGCGTAGTCCTTCACGCTTTCCGGGAATTCGACCTCGACGCTGCTCCTGAGGAGATCCAAGTTGACATCCCTGCCCCAGACCCCGAGTTTGACCAGCAGGCTGAACAACCGGTCCTGCTTTTCCAGCCCGGCGTCTTTGCGAATCTGTTTGGCGATCTGGTGATAATCGCTCTCCTTTTCAAAAAGAAAAGCGGATTTGAGGATGTCAAGACAACGGGCCTGGTCCCCTTCCAGGCCAGACACCGCCGGATAAGATTCCTGGGCAACCAGATCTTTCAACCACTGGCTGCAAATATTAATGAACCTGGCTCTTTCTTCGTCTTTCTTTTTACGGTTTTCTATTTCAATGACTTGCTCGACCGTAAGCGGAAAAAACTGGTCCCCCTTGAACTTGAAATAAAGCCGGTCATTGAAAAATGCCCTGACCACTGCGGATTCATGGTCCTGAGTCGGTTCCCCGGAAAAGCAGAACCTGGTCATGGTTGGGAGGTCTATCCACTCCTGTTCCGTATTCAGAACCTCCCAGAGCTCCTTGACGTCGATACTGCTGATCAGGGCTGTCCGGCGCCTGGCAATCGTTTTCAATGATGCCACCAGCTTCTCCCTGCTCATGGAAAGGTCCAGGAGGCTGTCGCATTTGTGCGAGAGACGGCTAGCCAGCATCTTTACCTCACGATTGGTTTCCGTGAGAAGCCGCAGGCGCAGCTTTTTTACCTCCAGAATCACAGCACACGTAATTTTCTGGCTCTCAATGAATTCTACGACATTTCCCGATTCCATAACCGGCTATTTTAACAATGGAAGGCTTGAAAGTCAACGAATTGAAAGGACCCTGCAAAGATATAAATTTTGGCACGCTCCCCCGGCGGGAAACCCTTTCGGACCACAGCAGCACGGTCACACTTCATCCAAGCATGGCAAACGATTTTATTTCATATTGGAAACAGTTGCTTGTGCGGCTGTGTGTTTTATCTTACATTTGATAATGTCGTGCATGTATTTATGTCGTTTATTCTAATGTAATGAAAGCAATTAAACTCATAAAGCCCTATTTTATCGAAAACCGGGCCATCATTTTCCTTGGATTTGGCTGCCTGATCCTGGTGGATTTTCTGCAGTTGAGCATCCCGCGGGTCATAAAATGGGCCATCGACGATCTGACCGGTTTTACGGCCACCCTGTCGAGTCTTGCCGTCCATACGGGATATATTCTGGCAATCGGCCTGATGATCGGTGTTTTCCGATACCTGTGGCGGCGGTTTCTTTTGGGGACCTCGCGCAGGGTTGAAGAGGGGTTGCGCAACCGGCTTTTTACCCATACCCAGGTCCTTTCCGCTTCCTTTTTCGATAAAACAAGAACCGGCGACTTGATGGCCCATGCCACCAATGACATTCAACAGGTCAGGATGGCCACGGGGATGGGATTGGTGGCCATTAACGATGCAATCGTGCTGGGGGCCGCCGCCATAGGCTTCATGGCCTGGATCAATCTCAGGTTGACCGCCTTTGTGTTGATTCCCATGCCGTTCATTGTTCTGGGCACACGCTTTT
>QMMS01000367.1 GCA_003647375.1 Deltaproteobacteria bacterium | reverse complement strand
CAAGAGATCGGTGAAACCGCCAGTGGCATCGGATATGCCGCCTATGTTGTCGGTGGATTTGTCCGCGATCTGTTTCTATACCGGGGCAACGAGGATATCGATATTGTCGTCGAAGGCGACGGCATTGCCTTTGCCAAAAAATTCGCCAAACAGAAAGGCGCACGCGTACACGCTTATGCCAAGTTCGGGACAGCGGTCATCATTTTTTCAGACGGCTTTAAAATAGATGTGGCCTCGGCCCGCCTCGAGTATTATAAATTTCCGGCCGCCCTTCCGGTGGTGGAGACAAGTTCCATCAAACTGGACCTTTTTCGCCGGGATTTCACCGTAAATACGCTGGCCATTCAGTTGAATCCTAAAAAGTTCAGTATCCTGATCGATTTTTTCTCGGCCCAGAAAGATATCAAGGAAAAAGTCATACGGGTTTTGCACAACCTCAGTTTTGTGGAAGATCCCACCCGTGTTTTTCGCGCCCTGCGTTTTGAACAACGCTTCGGTTTCACCATCGGAAAACTGACGGCCGGCCTCATCGACAATGCGGTAAAAATGGATTTTTTCAAACGCCTGAGCGGTAGACGGGTTTTCACTGAACTGCGCTTGATTCTGGAGGAGGACAATCCCACGCCGGCCATTACGCGATTGCAGGATTACAATCTTCTACAGGTTGTGCACCCCTCGATCAAGGTAGATAAAAGTATGGTTTCACTACTTAATTCAACTAGAAAAGTGATCTCCTGGCATGATTTGCTTTTTCTGGAAGAATCCTATATAAAGTGGTCCGTTTATTTCATGGCCCTGATCCGGAACTGTGACAGAAAAACCACGCAAGACATCTGCCAACGGCTTGAGCTGGCGCCGCGGTACAGAAAAATCTTCACCAGGGAACGATTCGAGGCCGAAAGAATACTCTATTCCTTGGAAAAAAATTACCGGCTCGACAACAGCACGCTATATGAAAACCTTTCGGGACTGAGAATAGAGTTGATTCTTTATCTAATGGCCGGCACCCGATTGAAAAGGGTCAAAAGGGCGATATCCAACTACGTCACCAACCTGAGGGATATCACGATTGCCGTCACCGGCAAGGATCTGATGGAAAGGGGACTCAAACCGGGACCGGTGTACAGGGAGATCAAGTCGGCCGTTATGCAGGCCAGGCTGAACGGCAAGCTCGAAACCCGCAGCGATGAACTGAAGTTTGTGGATGAATATCTGGCTTCCGGGAAAAAGGCATAATGCATTAGAATTTATTACATCCAAACCGTTTGAACAGAAACTGGCAAGACCTTTTATCACGAAATCACGAAAGCTTGAAATCACGAAACAGATCACCCCATTTTCGTGTTTTTCAAATTTCGTGATTGATTTTTTTGAGAATCCATAACACAATTTGCCTCAGCCTAACTGGCGGCATAGCGCGGTTTTAGGAGATTTGAATGACAACCCAAAAAAGAGTATTGAGCGGCATGCGCCCCACAGGGCCACTTCACCTGGGAAACCTTCACGGCGCCCTGTTGAATTGGGTCAACATGCAGGATGATTATGACTGTTATTTTTTTATCGCCGACTGGCACGCCCTGACCAGCGATTACGAGGACCCGCGCAAGGTTCCCGAATATGTCAAAACCATCATGGTCGATTGGTTGAGCGCCGGGCTTACACCCGAGAAGAGCACCCTTTTCGTACAGTCCCGCATCAAGGAACATGCCGAGCTTTTCCTGATCCTTTCCATGATTACGCCGGTTCCATGGCTGGAGCGCAACCCTACCTACAAAGACCAGATCGTACAAATCAACAACAAGGATTTATCCACATTCGGTTTTCTGGGATATCCTGTGCTGCAGGCTGCTGACATCATCATGTACAAGGCCAATGGCGTACCGGTCGGTGTCGATCAGGTTCCCCATGTGGAAATCACCAGGGAAATTGCCCGGCGGTTCAACTATTTTTACGGCGATGTATTCCCCGAGCCCGACGCCATCCTGACCCGAACCCCCAAAATTCTGGGCCTGGACCGGCGCAAAATGAGCAAAAGCTACAACAATGCCATCTATCTGTCGGACTCGCCCGAAGAGGTCAGGGCAAAGGTCCTGCAAATGGTTACCGACCCCCAGCGCGCCAGAAAGAGCGACCCCGGCAACCCGGAAATCTGCAATGTGTATGAATTTCACAAACTTTACTCGGATGAGGAGACCATCGCTTTCACTGACGATGCCTGCCGCAAAGCGGAAATCGGATGCGTTGAATGCAAAAAACGGATGGCCGAATTCCTGATCAAGGGGCTCAAGCCCATTCATGAAAAAAGGGCCTATTACCTGGAACGCCCGGAACGGGTGGATGAAATTTTCATAAATGGGTGTGAGCAGGCATCCCGTGTTGCCCAAGCTACCATGGAGGAAGTGCGGTCAGCAGTGTCGTTTTAAATTAGGTAAAAAAATGAACATTGAACATCCAACGTCCAACATCGAATGATGAAATAAAACCAGGTGATCGGATTGCTTAAATTTAAGGAACAGGCTACTCTTACAGCAATATCTGAATTAACCCGATCGTTGCAAAAGCCGGAGGGTAAACGTTAACTCAGGCATCAGAGCGTTTTTACGTCATGCCCGCGAAGGCGGGCATCCAGGGCTTTATGCTCATCGCCTTGTGGATAGCGCAAAAGCTTCACTGCGTGTCCTGCCTTCGCAGGCATGACGCCAGCTTAATGCTTAAACTTCCCAACCTTTGAATTGACTAACAGCTATTGACTGCATCTTCTTGTTCAATGTTCGATGGTTGATACTAATAAATCAATTTCAACAGTAGTGTGATGACAGTGATGGAAACTCCCTATCAAATAGAGCTGGAAGATGTCTTTGAGGGTCCCATGGACCTGCTGCTGCATTTGATCAGAAAAAATGAGGTGGACATCTACGATATCCCCATCGCCCTTGTCACTCGCAAATATCTCGAGTATCTGGACTGGATGAAGATGATGAACATTGACTTTGCCGGGGATTTCCTGGTAATGGCCGCCACGCTGGCCCAGATCAAATCAAGGACACTGTTGCCGACCCACGGTAACGAGGACGAGGAAGAGGATCCCCGGATGGAGCTCACCAGGCCCTTGATTGAGTATCTGCAGATGCAATCCGTGGCCGAGCAACTGGCCGAAAGGGACATGCTGGGGGACAAGACCTTTGTCAGAACATATGCCAATGATGAACTCAAGGCATTTGAAGAGGGTGACCAGGTCATCCAGGTCGGCCTGTTTGAACTGATTGACGCGTTCCAGAAAATTTTGGATAATATACCCGAAGATCACCGGATCGATCTGGAGGCTGATCGGGTATCCGTGAAGGAACGCATAACGGAAATCGTGGATCTGCTCGAGGAAAAAGGCACCATGACATTCAGCGAGCTGTTTGAAACAGGGGTTCAGAAAAGGGGTGACATCATTATAACATTTCTGGCATTGCTGGAAATGGTCAAACTCAACCTGATCAAAATTGCCCAACACCTGCCCTCGGGCATTATCAGAATATTTTACGTATAATGGAAGACCTGAAAAACATCATTGAAAGCCTGCTGTTCGTAGCTGACGAGCCTTTGACACTTGACAGAATAAAGGACGTACTCGAACTTGACGACCGTAAGCTGGTCCGGGAAACCCTGGCTGACCTGCAGGCTGATTACGAATCCAGAACTGGTGCTTTTGTGCTGCGTGAAGTTGCCGGGGGGTTCCAGTTCCGTTCGCGCCCTGACTACGTCCCGTGGATCAAGAAGCTCATCCAGCCCAAGCCGGCCCGTCTGAGCAAGGCTGCCCTGGAGACCCTGGCCATCATTGCGTACAAGCAACCGGCTATCCGCAGCGACATCGAACAATTGAGAGGGGTGGACTGCGGTGGTGTGCTGCGCATGCTTCTGGAACGCAGCCTGATCCGCGTCCTGGGCCGCAAGGAAATACCGGGCAGGCCGATCATCTATGCCACCACTAAACAGTTTCTGGAGGTGTTCGACCTGAAAAACCTGAAAGACCTGCCCACCCCCAAGGAAATAGAGGATCTGGGCAAGGCCCCGCTCGATGATGAAACCGGGGAAGAATCCCCTGTTTCAGAGATGGAGACCGATTCAGCCAATGAAACGCAAGAACCGGCAAAAGAGCAAACGGCTGAAGATGAATCCGTATCAGACAACCCCTCGATCACCGAACAGAACCAATAGCTGCCAAATACCTGATAATAGAAAAAACTCGACTCCAGCATTGCAAAAGTCTGAGGGTAAACAACATGGCAAAATAGACGTAATCATTAGAATTCACCTGTGTTAATATCCAGAAATTTGCGTTATTGCTAGGAAATTAGATATTATTACAATATATTATCTATTCTTTGCCATGTTATTTATGCAATTTTGGGGTTGACTTGGCTCATACCGACCCTTTATAATTGCGGCCATTCAAAACAGTTAGTTTAGGAGGAGTTAAATGAACAAATCAGACCTGATCAACGTTGTAAGAGAACGGGCAGGTTTGAGCAGGAAAGAAGCCGAGCAGGTGATCTTCGCCTTTTTCAATGAAATCTCCGATGCTCTGGAAAAGGGCGACCGTGTGGAAATTCGCGGATTCGGCAGTTTCACCGTAAAGCACTATAAATCCTACACGGGCCGCAATCCGAAAACAGGGAGTCCCATCAGTATCCCT
>QMMS01000366.1 GCA_003647375.1 Deltaproteobacteria bacterium | reverse complement strand
CAGTTTGTCCACCTGCTCCTGGTCGTTGCAGAAAACGGCTGTGACGTCCATATAAGTGATCAGGTCGGCAATTTCATCAGGCAGAGTGGTTTGATAAATGCCGGCCGAGACCGCACCGATCGACTGGGCGCCGATGGCCATGAACAGCATCTCCGGAATGTTGTCCCCAATCAATGCCAGCTTGTCTCCCTTTTTAACGCCCACCTTCTCGAGCCCCAGGGCGATTTTCCGTACGTAGTCGTAAAAGTCGTTCCACGTGTAGTTGTTCCAGTAACCAAAATCCTTTTCACGCAAAGCGACTTTCGCCCCGGTCTCTTTGACCCGCCAACGCAGCAGTTGCGGAATCGTAAAATTTAAAAGCTGGGATTTGTCTTTCATGCCGGTCTAATCTTCTCCAATGTAGGCTTCGATAACCTTGGGAATTTTGACGATCTCTTCAGGTGTTCCGGAGCCGATCAGTTCACCGAAATCGAGGACATAGATGTGGTCGGATATGTCCATGACGACTCCCAGATCGTGCTCCACCAGGACCACGGTGGCTTCACGCTCTTGCTGGATGTCGAAGATAAACCGCACCATGTCCTCTTTTTCTTCGATGTTCATGCCCGCCATGGGTTCGTCGAGCAAAAGCAGAGATGGTTCCAGGGTGAGGGCACGGGCTACTTCAACCCGTTTTTGAATCCCGTAGCTCAGATTTCCCACCGTGTGTTTCCGGTAAGGCTCCAGCTCCATGAAATCGATAATCTCCTCCACATACCGCCGGTTTTTCGACTCCTCCCTGGAGGCTTTCCCGGAAAAAAATGCGGCCTGCAGAATGTTGTAGCGCAGTTTTTGATGTCTCGCCAACATCAAGTTGTCCAGCACCGTCATGCCGGTGAACAATTCAAGGTTTGGAAACGCACGGGCGATGCCCAGACTTGAGACCTGGTGCGGGCTGGCCTTTGAAAGACGATTATCCTTATAATGAATTTCGCCTGATGTGGGGTGGTAAAACCCCGAAATACAATTGAGCAGGCTGGTTTTACCTGCGCCGTTAGGTCCGATAATAGAGGTAATCAGGCCCTGTTCGATATCCATGCTCACCTCGGAAAGCGCTGCCAGTCCGCCAAAGGTTAAGGTAATATCGTCAATTTTTAATGTGGGCATAGTGCGTTATATCTCTGCAAGAAAGTTAAGGGGCGATCGAGTCACTCTGAATTCCATTCATTTCATCAAACAGCCTATATTCTATCTAGCGTTCTCGGTCAAGCAAATAAAAAACCCAGGATATTTAGTATTCAGGATGAGTTACTCCTGAACATGGATCCGGGAAAATAGATCATTTATATCAAATATACTGAATTGACAGCCACTTTATAGCTATCCTAAAACCATGTCAAGTTGATAAAACAGCGGGAAAATAGTGGGTAAATCCCAATAGTAGATGCCCGAGTCCGGAGGACCAAATTTTAATACTGGAATAAATGGGGAGGGGTAATCGACATGAAAATCGATAATCGCTTTTTCTTCACCTGTCCTCAATATCATGCGGCAAAATCACACATGGATCAGGTCGGCATGAAAATTGAGAATAGATAATAACCAATGAATTTATGGAAAACGTCGGTTTCAATTATCAATTTTCATGCCGGCCTGATCGGTTTCGTAGGAGAGCAGGTGCGTCCTGAGGTTAATTTTGGTCCCCTTCAGTCCCAGCTTCGTACGAATGTTGTGCCGGTGAAACAGGATCGTATTCTTGGAGAGAAACAGCATCTCCGCGATCTCCTTGTTGGTTTTACCCTCCTTCACCAGATTGGCCACACGGATTTCCATGGGGGTGAAATTTAAAAATCTTGAAGAGAGCCTGCTGATAAAGGGCGAAATGATATTGTTCAAATTCGAGTCCAGGATGTTGACCAGGGTGGCCTGGTTGGTGTTCATGCGACTCTTTTGCAGGCGCTGGATATAGGGAATGACCAGCTCCTTGACATTGGACAGCACATTTTCCTGCAGCTCGGTCTTGTCGTTTTCGCGTTGTTTAAGCAATACCTTCAGGGCCGTGTTGACCTCCTCCAGGTGGTGGGATTGCGCCTTGAGGTCTTTTTCTCCCCTGCGCAGTGCGGCTTCAACACGCTTGCGCTCCTCGATCTCCGCTTCCAGCTGCACATTGGCCCTGGCCAATTCGACAGTCCGGTCTTCCACCCGTTCCTCCAGCAGTTCACGGTACTTTTTAAGCTCTTTTTCATTCTGCTTCAGGGCGCTGATGTCGCGCAGGGTGACGATGTTGCCGGCGTGCCTGCCCTTGCGATCATAATAGAGGGTCGAGCTGATCTGGACATCCAGAATTTTCCCTTTTTGGGTAAAGCGTCTTGTTTCGAAAAGATTGATTTTATTGCCTTTTTTCATCTGATTGATGGCGTGCCGGGTTTCCGGCCAGTTCTCTTCGGGAACGAAATCAACCTGTTTGCCGACCAGCTCATCAAAGGAAAATCCAAAGGTCAGTGCGAAGGCCGGGTTGACATAGGTTGCGTTGCCCCGCATATCATACACCACGATAGGGTCGGGGGAAGATTCCAGCAGGGAACGGTAGCGCTCTTCGCTTTCCCGCAGGATAGCCTCGGTCTTCTTACGCTCGGCAAGCTGCTGTTTCACATCGGCGTAAAGCCGGGCTTTTTCCAGGGCGATGAGGGCCAGCTGGGCAAACCGGCTGAGGATGTTGATGTCGGCTTTGCCGAAGCGCTTTTTGTCGTTCACCCGAGCCAGGCCGATAACCCCTTCCACATTTTTTCCGGACATCAAGGGGATGCCCACGATGGAATGCAGTGTGTCCAATGAGCTGTCCGTCAGCCGTCCCGGCCACGTGTGGTAGTCATCCACCAGGACCGGGCCTTCCGCATCCCACACCTTGCCGCCCATGCCCTCGCCCCGTTTAACCCGGCGCCCTAACTGGCCGTTGAAAAAGCCCATGCCGACGCGCATCTGCATCTCCTTTTTGCCGGGGCCGGGAAGATAAATGTAGCCGTGTTCCGTGCCGGTCATCAGGCAGGCCCTGTGCAGGATGGATTCCAGCAGCTCTTTTTTGTCAAGACGGTCGATCAGACCAAGGGAGGTTTCGTGGAGGGCGGTCAGGTAGGCATTCTGCTGTTTCAGCTCGTGTTCCGATGCCTTGAGCGTCCGGAGCTTCTCTCGCAGCAGGTCTTCATCGGAATGTAAGTCGTCAAATAAAGAAACCATTTTGCTTCAGTGAATTTTGTTGACCCTTTTATAAAAGCCCAGAAAGGCAGAAACGATTTTTTCATCAAAATGATTCCCGGTATTCTTTTTTAGCAATGCCTCCGCATCTTCGAATGGCATGGGGCCGCGATAGTGTCTTTTTGCTGTAATCGCCTCAAAAAAATCCGCCACGGCTATTATTTTAGCGCCAAACGGAATTTTATCGCCTTTGAGGCCATTGGGATAACCAGAGCCGTCAATTTTTTCGTGGTGAGCGCCCGCAATTTCAGGGACCTGGCTGAAAACACCTTCAAAATTTACCTGGTCCAATATTGATTTTGTTTTATCGGAGTGCATTTTTACTTCTTCGTATTCTTCTGGTGTCAATCGCCGGGGTGCCATCAGTATGGCGTCAGGAACCCCGATTTTCCCATAATCATGAAGCAGTGCTGCGACACGGATCATTTCACGGTATTCCTCGTTAAGGTTCAATTCACCACAGATGCCCAACGCAAATTCAGTCACCCTTATTGAATGCCCTGCAGTTAATGGATCGCGGGCATCAATACTGGCTGCAAGGGTTTGGAGCAGTGATCGGAACTGACGTTCTCTCGCTTCTATCAGCTCTGCATTGCGAATACTTATACCCAGCACCGAGGCGATGCCGATAAGCAGGCTGATGTCGCTTTGAATCAATTGGCGTTTCGACGTCAGGTTGTCAACCGCCAGAATCCCCAAGGACTCATTGTCGCAAACGATAGGACAGCAGACAAATGATTTTGTCCCGAGAATATTGGAAAACTTCAGACTGCGCGGGGAAAGCGTGCCCTCGATATCGTTTATATCATTAATCAAGAAAGGCTTTTGCTGGTGATAAGAAACAACAAAAGCACCCTTCGAATCGGGCCGGTCTAAATGGAAGGCGGTATGCTTAATGATGCCGTATTGCTCTTCGTTGTATCCGAAACCAGCCCGAAAAATGAGTTTTGTCCTATCAGAATTGGCTAAAAGGATAAGCCCCCGGTCAAAATCCAGCCTTTTTCCAGACACCTTTATAACATTCGCCAGGACATCTTCTATTTTTGTGTGTCGGCTGGTGGCTAAGCCGATCTCATTGGTCATCAATGCATTATTGTAGTTCGTTTCGATTTTTTCTACGAGCTGGTCGCTCGAATTCCTGAGATGGTTCAGGCTGGACTTCAGCTCATTTTTTGAAATGCGTTCGCTTACGGAGCTCAGTAAAAAAAGAATCAATACCGATAACGGCAACACGATAGAAAACATGGCAACCGGATGGATAAAAATGGCTGCCATGCAGATTATGACAAAAAACAAAAGTGCATAGTTGCGGGCTTTTTTCCACACGTCTGAAAAATTTTTTTCCCAGGAGACAATATAGCGGCAGGACTTTCCGCCTCTGAAGACACATTCCGGGTGTTCAATTTTCGGGGGTTTATTTGTGAAGCCAATTGATATGGCATCAAAGAAGCCT
>QMMS01000365.1 GCA_003647375.1 Deltaproteobacteria bacterium | reverse complement strand
TCCGCAGTTGCCGCCGGTGTTATCGTGCAGGCCCCAAAAATAGATAGCGTAAGAAAAAGAAGCGTAATTACACCCATGTTGCGGAGCATAGACTCTGCCTTTGAAATGTTTCCGTGGTGTGCAAGTACTGATGCACAAGCGATACTCCTTGGTCTTGCTTTTTCTTTGGTCATAATTCTCTCCTCCTTACAAGTGAAGACAGCTTTGCGCTCATTCCCACGTGAAGATACATGATAGAAGGCACCGGAAAGAAAATTGATCAAGACTCATTTTTCCCTCCTTTTGGGATGCGTTAGTTCATTTTGATGGTTTGGATCGTTATTTGGGCTTAAGGTGATTTTGACACCAAAAATGGCGGTTTAAGAAAAACTTTAATACCGCTTTAGACAAAGCACCACCCCCAAAACGGGGTATAGGGGGTTGTATAAATGGGGTATATGAAATTAGTTCGCTTCGCTCACGATTGGAGAAATGGAGTAATGGAGTAGTGGAATATTGAATCAGAGGGCAGAGCGCATAGGGCATGGCGCATTGCGCGATGGAGGAGTGGAAGAAGGGGGGATTGGGGGCACCGGAGAGGGGAGGTACCTAAGAATGGTTTGATTAACCTGAACTTTGCTGGTATTAAAAATCTGTAAATATTCATAAGAGAGGAGAAGGCAATGGAAAAAGAGTTGGGAACAGCTAACGAAATGGCTACAGCAGATTTAAGCGGTGGTTTTTATAACCTTAAAGAGGCAGTTTACAATTTTTTAGGAAATTTTTTCAGTTGGCTGTCTACTCATCAAGGCCTTGTGCTCATTTTCATGATAGGCGTTTTGGGAATAATGATTTGGGTTATTTTAAGAGTCAGGAAACATGGTAAACAACTTGAAGGAGAAGTTTCAAGCAAAAAAACTGAAATCGGTGAAAAAGACGCTCTTATTGAAGAACAAAAAACCAAACTTGAAGTTTTGCAAAAAAAATTGTCTGACCAGCAAAGGGTTGTAAGCGAAGCCCTGCTCAGTACCATAAAAACCCTTACAGGTTATGATGAGGACCAATTACAGATCTTTTTTAAATTCCTTACCGAAATTAGTGGAAACCCACTTCAATGGGCCGATACTCAAGCGAATACCATGCCAAAGAGCCAGTTGCTTGAAGAAGAGAGTGATGATTCTACAGAGGAAAATGATGCAAAAGAAAAAATTGCTGCGGGTACTGGTTCAGAAGAAGTCATAGAAGTCAAAAAAAAATGAAGACCTGCATTTAAAGAATTTTTCTGTCATTCGGAGCGATTTGAAGGTCGAACAACCCCCGGCTTATGATCTATTAAACTCAACCTAGACGCCTGGCAGTTCCGTTCCCTGGTTCATTATTTCTACATACCCGGGATAACTGAAGATCCGGTTGCGTTTTTTGCCCGTCAATTCCCGCACAATGCCCAGGTGCTCCAAATGATCCAGGCACTTGTTGATCGTGGCCGGGGTGATGCCGATCTTTTCCACCAGCCACCCTGCCGTGGCAATAGGACGCTCCATCAACGTTCGATGAACCCGCAAAGCAGATGCCGCCGCCCGGCCAAGGCCGTTGATTTTGTCGCGATGCTCACCTGCCAGATCGATAAGCTGCCTGGCCGTGTCCACTGCCTGGGTTGCGGTGGCAATGACCGCCTCCGCGAAGAAATCGAGCCAGGCTTCCCAGTTACCGGTCAGGCGCACGTTATTGAGCAACTCGTAATAATACTGCCGATGGGTCTTGAAATAGAGGCTCAGGTAGAGCATCGGTTCCCGAAGCACTTTTTTTTCGCACAACAGCAACGTGATCAAGAGCCGCCCAAGACGGCCGTTGCCATCAAGAAACGGATGAATGGTTTCGAACTGCACATGGGCCAGTGCGGCTTTGAGGAGCGCAGGGACAGGTTCCTGCTGGTCATGCAAAAATAACTCCAGCTTACCCATGCACGCCTGTATTTTCTCGACCGGCGGCGGAACAAAGGCGGCGTTGCCGGGCCGGGTGCCGCCAATCCAGTTCTGGGTTCTGCGAAACTCGCCGGGTGCCTGGTTGCTGCCCCGGCCCTTAGAGAGCAACACACCATGAATCTCCCTGAGCAGACGCAGGGAAAGCGGAAACCCTTCGGCCAACCGGTTTAGTCCATAGTCCAGGGCAGCCACATAGTTGCTCACCTCCCGAGCATCATCCAGCGGCACGCCGGGTTCCATATCCAGTTCAAAAAGCAGAAGATTGGAAAGCGATGACTGCGTCCCCTCGATCATGGAAGAAAGTACGGCCTCCTTGCGGACGTACATATAAAGAAACAAGGAAATATCCGGTAAAAAGGTCACGATGCTGTCCAGCCGCCCGAGGGCGAGCAACGCCTGGTCGAACTTGCTGCGTATTTCCGGTGTCCATTCAATGGGAGGGCTGGGCGGCAGTGGGGCAGGGACAAAAGCCCGGGCCTCCTCACCCACCGTTGATATGGTAACGTAATACCCTTGGAGCTCTCGTTTCATCGTTCGACCGTATCCTAAAATAAAGTCTGTCGTTATTTTAACTTAAAGCCGTATTCTAAAATAATAAGGAACGAAGCAAGAGTCAAGCGATTTGGCAAACTTAACGCCCAATTTATTTTACGATCAGCCGTTTGTTCTCGAAGTTTGCACCAGTCACGGGGTAATCTGGCGAAATAAACCTGAGCAGATCGTTGAACGGTACCTGGATTGGGCTGACAACTACCAGGAAAACCAGATTAGCATCAGCGGAGTCCCAGACTGCTCATGATGGCTTCATCAACCTTTTTTATTACCTTATCAGATAGTTTGGTTATTCTTGGGGTTTTAAGCCGTTTTTTATCAATTGTTCGGATCTGTGATAAGTTTACAATCGAATCTTTTCTTAATCCTTTACCTTTTTTGATGGTAGCACATATGGGGTACGATGCTTTTTTTTCGGAGTATTCCGTAATTATCGCCACAATGGTCGTAGGTGAGTACATGTTTCCGATGTCGTTTTGAATGACGACCACAGGTCTCGTCTTTCCCGTTTCATGACCTTTCACCGGATCAAGGTCGGCATAATATACATCACCTCGTTTAATCATCAGATTACCATTATTTTTACATTTTTAAAGATTTTCGGCATCCGGATATTCAAAATCCTTTGAAATTTCCAGGTTCTCTTGTGCCAGGTCCAGGTAAGCGTTTTTCATTTTTTCTTCAAATACTTTTTTCTCAATGCGTCTTAGCTCTTGCTCAATGGATTCCCGAACCAACACCGACATCTTTTTGCCTTCGATGGTAGATGCCCAGTGGAGCTTATCTTTCAACTCAAAAGGAATTTGAACATTAAGCCGAACTTTTTTTGATGATATATTTGGATGCATATTATCGACCTTTCTTATTCAATATTTTAACACATAAAAATTTATCAATTCGGTGACTCAATGTCAACTGAAAAAATTCTTAAAATGTTTATAATATCGCCAAAATCGCAAACTGGAATTGTTATTCTTCGGTGTTCAGGGAATCATGGGAAATCTTTCACCATGATAAAAACATCTTGACTTAGTCCAGAGACTTAGTTTATTATTAGAATAAAAAATATCGGAGAGTTCAAATGCCTACAATTGTAAATGTGCATCAGGCCAAAACACATTTTTCGCGGTTGCTTAAACGAGCGCATGAGGGCGAGGTAATAGTGCTCGCCAAAGCGGGAAAACCTTATGCCCTCTTAGTACCTTTAGAAAAATCGCAACCCAGGGTACCTGGGATTGCTGATGGTCGGATAGATGAGGCTTTTTTTGAACCACTGCCGGAAAGCGAGTTGAAGGCATGGAACCAGTAAAAGAAACGGTCTCGGGATTCTTGATTGATACCCATGTCCTTTTGTGGTGGCTATTTGATGATCCCAAGCTTTCCGGTATGGCTCATGATGTTATTCAGATGCCGGATAATACTATTCTGGTTAGCAGTGCTTCCGGGTGGGAAATCGCCACGAAATATCGTTTGGGGAAATTGCCCCATGCAGGTGAGGTAGCCCGTAACTTACCCTCCATGCTACGCAAATCGCGTATAGGCGTTTTACCAATTACCATGGAACATGCGCTGGCAGCTGGAGCTCTGCCCGGTCCTCATCGTGATCCCTTTGACCGGATGTTGATCGCTCAAGGGCAAATTGAGGGATTGCCGATCGTAACCTCAGACCATGCGTTTAAGCAATATCCTGTTAAGATTATATGGTGAGCACTTTTAGCCCTCGGATGTATTTACTCCAAGAGTTCAACAATTAGCATTTTGCCCTGTTTGACCAGATCATCGGCGAGTGAGGATACCCAGGGTTTCGGCCTTATCAACCGCCTGCCGGCGACTGCTGGCGTTTAGTTTCCCATAAATGTTATTCAGGTGTTTTTTTACGGTTTCAGGTGAAATGAAAAGCTTGGCGGCAATTTCCTTGTTTTGCAGCCGCTGTCCCAGCAGCTCCAGAACATCAAGTTCGCGATTGGTCAGAGGATCGGCCAGAGGCTGGGCAGCCGTGAGACCTGGAGATCCCTCTTCGCTTTGCAAGCTACGCAGGACAGGCGGGGAGAGAGGGAGATGGGGAGAATCGTCGGAAGGGGGAATTTGGAATGCGGAAGGTGGAATTAGAAGGGAATTGGGACCCGGCCCCGGTCTGTGTTCATCATCCCTGATGGCGGCCAGAAGCTTCTC
>QMMS01000364.1 GCA_003647375.1 Deltaproteobacteria bacterium | reverse complement strand
TGATGGCGATTGGACCGGTTATGGGAGGGAACTGGAAAATCTGGAAAAAATCCTTAAAGAAATATCCGGAATGAAGTCGGAAAAAAAATAAAAACTTAAAGAGCAATATAAATTCCAAAGAAATAATAAAAAAGTCGGAAAGCACGCAAAAACATAAAGTTTGACGATAGTTTTAACATGGAGGCAAACATGTCATTATTCTTAAATCGGATGATACGGGCAGCAAAACTGGATGTAAATCTCTATGAAGAGGTCGAGGCGGACAAAGGCACTATGGGGCAAGCCATGGGAGTTGTCATTCTTTCCAGTGTTGCTGCAGGAATTGGAACCAGCGGCACGGCGGGAATAAAGGGACTTGTTCTCGGAACCATTGTGGCCCTGGCGGGATGGTTTGTTTGGGCGTTTCTGACATATTATATTGGAACAAAGCTGTTACCTGAACCTCAAACAAAAGCAGACTATGGGGAATTGTTGCGCACCATCGGATTCTCCAGTTCACCTGGAGTGCTGCGCGTTTTGGGAATCATCCCCATGCTGGGGAACATCCTCAATTTCATAACCGGCATCTGGATGTTGGTAGCGATGGTCATTGCCGTCAGGCAAGCGCTTGATTATAAAAGCACTTGGCGCGCAGTGGGAGTTTGTCTTATCGGTTGGATTGTTCAGGTCGTCATTTTTACTGTATTTTTATGGTTGATAGGGGGATTCGAAGCTCCACCGGCATAATTCATATTCAGCACCGGTAAATTCCACGTAGGTTTTAAAAACCAATATTGGCCTCGAAATCGATCCATAATGGAGATTATTATCAGTCTGGTTGAATTGCAGATATCAATAAAACAGCCGAGATCACTTTATCTTAAAAATATAAATCAACAGGTGTCCAACCACAACTGGGATAGCACCAATTTAAAAAAAATCAGACCTTCCTAAAGCACTGTTAGAAAAAAAATCGGGGAACAGGCCCCTATTTTTTCTTCATTTGTCTAATGAGATCAGGAAGCTGTTTTTGTGCTGCCCAAATCCGTAACGTCTGTCGATGGTCGATCGCAGGAATGCCTAGAACTGTTTTTCCTGGGGCCACATCGTTTATGACACCGGCATTTCCGCCAAGTCTAGCACCGGCGCCAATGGTTACATGATCCTTTACTCTCGCCCCCCCTCCCATCATGACGCCATCACCTAACGTTACGGTCCCGGCAAGTCCGGATTGGCCGGACATCATACAGAATCGGCCAAGTTTACAATTGTGGCCGATTTGAACAAGGTTGTCTATTTTCGTATTGTCACCGATCGTTGTAGCACTGAACTTGCCCCGGTCAACGCAGGTCCCTGCGCCAAGCTCGACGTTATCTCCAATCTCAACCGTACCGATTTGTGGAATTTTGACGATGCCTTGCCCATCTTGCGAGGGGCGAAAACCAAAGCCGTCCGCGCCAATGGTCACGTTGGGGTGGATAATACAGCTATTCCCCACCCGGCAGCGTTCACGTATGACCGTGCCTGACCAGATAATTGTTTCACTGCCTATGCGGGTGTCATCCAGTACGGTTACATTAGGATAAAGCCTGGTGTTCGTGCCGATAACGACATTGGCTCCAATATAGCATCCGGCCCCGATTGCGGCACCCGCGCAGATTTCGGCTGTGGCGTCGACCGCCGCAGTTGGATGTATACCAGGCTCACATTTCGGAGGGGCAGGCTCATACAGCTTAAGGACTTGTGCCAAAGCAAGATCGGCATCTGCTACGCGTATAAGTGCCCGGCCCTTTCCCGGTTCAACATCCAGGTTGTCATTGATGATTGCAGCCGGAGCACGTGATTGTTCCCATAGCTTTATGTAATTTTTCTCCCCAATAAACGTTAACTGGTTTTCCGTTGCGTCGATTATTTGTTCCACACTTGTGATCATAATCGTTGGGCTGCCGACAAGTGTACCTTTTACGACTTGATTAATCTGTTCAGTTGTATATTTTTTCAACATTGCTCCTAAATAACGTTCTGGGTTTTGCATTAATATTGCAGGTATAAGAAAGGGCATTCACCGACCCGATGAAATGCCCTTTTTAGCACGATTGATTTTTGGAGCTAAAAGCAACGACAACGCTGCTGAAAGAGGGTTAGTTCACAGCATCTTTCATAGCCTTCCCCGGGGTGAACTTTGGAACCATTTTTTCCGCTATCTGCATGGTCGCGCCAGTTTGTGGATTTCTGCCTTCCCTGGCTTTTCTCTTATTAACCTTAAAGGTCCCGAATCCTACAAGCTGAACAGCGTCATTATTTCCTAATGCACCAACAATGGTAGATAAAACGCAATCAACAGCGGCTTGAGCTTCTTTCTTTGAAGAAACGACATTTGCCACTTCATTAATCAAATCGCCTTTATTCATAGTGTGTTGCCTCCTGTTATTATATTTTCCCTTGGAATTAAGGGTCTTAATTAATACACCTAAGAGAAAAACAGGTCAATATGTTTATAGCGGAACGTACGAGATGGAATACCCTGATGCCGATTGCTCCCAGGAATCGATGGAGTCGCTCAGCCTGGACCGCATAGGTATAGACAGCCTTGAAATTTCTCGTACTTTCGCCGAACCCCGGCAGATCAGGGAGGATTACCCTGAAATGAGAGCCGCCGTGAACGTTCTGTTTTTCATTGGGTCACCCTATGATGATTGAAAATAAGAATGTTACGATGGGACATTTGTATATATAATAATGGGATTTTAATGTCAATTCAACCGGATATAGAAAACTGCGTGAATTTTAACCTGAACATAAATTATTACTTGACAATTAACTGGGATCCTAGTATCCAATGATCCAAGCATTCATTTAGGGAGTTTTTTACAATCATGTCCCCGATTACAACTCAAAACAACTGGAGCCTGCGCAAGGAGATTTTCGATTACCTGGTCGGTCAGATCGAGAACGGTCAATTGAAACCCGGTGCATTTATCAACGTGCGGCAGTTGACGGAGGAGCTGAATGTCAGCCGTACACCTCTGCGTGAGGCCCTTGCCCACATGGAGGTTCAGGGCCTGGTCACCATCATGCCCCAGCGGGGTGTCCTGATTAATGTCCTCACCTATGATGACCTGTTGGATCTTTTCGAAATAATTGGAGCACTGGAGTCCCAAGCGGTCATGACCGTATTCGATCGGATCAGCAATGCAAAAATCAATGCTATGGAGCGCTGTAACCGCAAGATGTTCAAGGCCATCGAGAAAGGTAAAAATCGGGAATTTCACGAGACGAATATTCATTTGCACAAAATCTTTTTGGATCTCTCCCCCAACCGGGAGCTGACTATATACGTGGGAAATTTGAAACTGAGGCTTTTCGGCTTCGCCCTAAAGAGCTACCGGGACCGTTTTAAACGGGCGATCGTGGAAGAGCACGACGTCTTTTTAAAGCTTTTGAAAGCAGGCGAGGGAAAGGCCGCATCTGATTATCTTAAAGATGTACACTGGAAATTCAATCATCCGGATAATTTTATCCGGCCCGATACAGTTAATAATGGTAAGCCCGGAAATAATTAAAGCGACAGCAAAACAAGCAAAACATCAAGCACAACATCACCTTAGGAGGTAAATCATGGGAAAAATTAAAATGACAACCGAAGAAGCTTTTATCAAGGTCCTGCAGATGCATGGCATCGATAATGCGTTTGGCATTATCGGTTCGGCGTTGATGCCGGTTACCGACCTGTTTCCCGCAGCTGGTATCATGTTCTGGGATTGCGGCCATGAAAACAGCGGCGGCATGATGGCGGACGGGTTTAGCCGCGCTTCCGGCAAGATGAGCATGCTGGTCGGTCAGAACGGTCCCGGTATCGCCAATTTCGTTACCGCTGTTAAAGTCGCCTATTGGAACCACACGCCTCTCCTGCTGATAACCCCCCAGGCCGCCAACATGACCATAGGGCAGGGCGGCTTTCAGGAAGTCCCCCAGATGGCCATGTTTGAGGACATTGTTGCCTATCAGGAAGAAGTCCGCCACCCCGCCCGTATGGCCGAGGTTCTCAATCGGGTGATCTTGCAGGCTAAGCGCGCTTCTGCGCCGGCCCAGATCAATATCCCGCGCGACTTCTGGACCCAGGTCGTTGAAATCGACATGCCCTCCATTATCGAATTTGAGCGTCCGGCCGGCGGCGAGAACGCCATCGCTCAGGCCGCCGAACTTCTGTCCAATGCCAAATTCCCTGTCATCCTGAACGGCGGTGGTGTCGTGCTCGGCAATGCCATCGAAGCAACCAAAACGCTGGCCGAACGCCTGGACGCCCCGGTTTGCTGCAACTATCAGCACAATGACGCTTTCCCCGGCAGTCACCCGCTGTTTGCAGGCCCCTTGGGTTACAATGGTTCAAAAGCCGGGATGAATATTATTTCCAAGGCTGATGTGGTCCTGGCCCTGGGCAACCGTTTGAATCCTTTCTCGACCCTGCCCAGTTACGGCATCATTGATTACTGGCCGCACAACGCAAAGATTATTCAGGTCGATATCAATCCTGACCGCATTGGCCTTACCAAACCTATTAGTGTAGGAATTGTAGGAGATTCCAGGAAAGTGGCTGATGCCCTTCTGAGTCAACTGTCTTCCACGGCCGGTGATGAGGGCCGTGAAGAGCGCAAGGCCTTTGTCCAAAAAGCCAAAGAAGGCTGGGACAAGGAACTGGCCACCATGGA
>QMMS01000363.1 GCA_003647375.1 Deltaproteobacteria bacterium | reverse complement strand
CATGTCCATGGGAGCCAGAAATTGTCCCTTTTTGATATTCACCGGCCGTCCGGTTCTGGAGATCTCCAGGATGAAGTCCGTCTGCCTGCACAAAAATGCAGGCACCTGAATAACATCCAGAACCTTCGCAGCCTGTGCCACATCGCTGATGCGGTGTACATCCGATATGACTTTTACGCCGACTTCAGACTTTATCCGGGCAAGCATTTCAAGCCCTGCATCGATGCCAGGTCCCCTGAAGGCGTCAATGGCGGTCCGGTTGGCTTTGTCAAACGATGCCTTGAAGATAAAGTTCAACCCCAGGCGTTCAGTCAGGTCCTTGAGAAATGTCGCGATCTTGTGGGTAATTTCATACTTCTCGATAACACAAGGACCTGCAACAATAAGAAGCGGATGATTGTTTCCGATTTGAATGTCGTTAATTTCCATAGAGGTTACAATCTCATTCATATTTGGGTTGAAAAGGCTACTTGTTACCTTTGTATATCCATGGCCCGGATATTGCAAGCACGATATTGCAATATGGCATTTGAAATTTTCATACTTGATTAGGATAAATATTGCTGGTATTGTTCCCGTTCTATTAACTAAAAGGAAGGCATCGTATAACTAATTGAAAGAAAAAAATAAAAATATAAAATGGTGGCTCGTTGTTCTGTTCGTGGTATGCTTTTTTGTGCCGTCTCTGGTGGTATTGTTTATCCGCATGGAAAAGGAAGCCCCGCAGATTAAACTCGACCTTGATCCGGCGGTATTCGGAATGAAAAAGGACCTGACCATGACCCTTTCCGATGAAAAAAGCGGGTTGAAAAAGGTCTGGGTTGGCCTTTTTAAAGACGGTCGTGAGGTAGTGTTGCTCGAAAAAGAGTTTCCCACTTCCGGGTGGCTGCGAAAAGGGTCCGTAAACCGCGTGCCGCTTGCTGTTGCGGTTAAACCAAAAGAATTAGGGTTCACAGATGGAGAAGGCATGCTCCGCCTGGTGGCAACAGATTATTCCTGGCGCGGCTGGGGCAAGGGCAACCACACCTATATCGAGAAACAGATCAAAATTGACACCAAATCGCCGCGTATAGAGGTCTTGAGCGACGCCCACAACATTAGTCCGGGCGGAACAGCGCTGGCGATCTACAAACTATCAGAATCCTGTGGGAAAAGTGGTATATGGGTTGGCGATCATTTTTATCCGGGGTATCCCGCAGGTTTGGCTGACCCCGACATCTTTATGGCGTTTTTCGCGTTGGCACACGATCAGGGCAAAGGAACTACCATACAACTGGAAGCTGTGGATATGGCCGGGAACCGAACCAAAGCAGGCTTTTACCACTACATAAAGAAAAAAACTTTCAGAAAGGACACCATTCGTATTTCCGACAATTTTCTTGCCAGCAAACTGCCTGAATTTGAAGCACTATTGGCCGGCCGTTCGCAACAAAGCCCCATTGATCGGTTTTTGTACATCAACCGCGATATCCGCGGCGAGAACAAACAAACCATTGACCGGATCACAGCCAACTGTGAAGAAAAAATATATTGGAAGGGTGTTTTTCGGCGCCTGCCTGGTTCGGCAACGCGTTCGAGATTCGCCGATCAACGCACCTATACCTACAAGGGCAAGGCCATCGACCGCCAGGTGCATCTCGGTGAAGATCTGGCCTCAAGTGCCCATTCCTCCATTCCGGCGGCCAATGGTGGCAAGGTCGTATTTGCAGAATATCTGGGAATCTACGGTAACACAATTATTCTGGATCATGGTTTTGGGCTTTTCAGCCTGTATGCGCACCTCAGCGGGATGGATGTGGAAACAGGGCAAACCGTCAACAGGGGGGAAATCCTCGGGCGTACAGGCAAGACCGGTCTGGCAGGCGGTGATCATCTGCATTTCAGCATGTTGGTGCATGATACATTTGTTACGCCGCGCGAGTGGTGGGATGCGTCATGGATCAACAACAATATCAGCAGCAAATTGAAATCCATCGGTTATGTTGAGTAGTCAACAGGCCTAATTAAGTTTTGGGAGAGGGTTCATGAAAAAATTCAAGGTTGAAAAAACCTATTGCGACATCAATGCAAAGATAAAATCCGGGAAGGCCGTTGTCGTCACTGCCGAGGAAATGATCGGCATGGTTCGTGAAGCCGGGCCTGTTGAAACTGCCAGGCACGTTGACGTAGTCACCACCGGTACATTCGCCCCCATGTGCTCTTCAGGTGCGTTCATCAACTTCGGACATACCCAACCGGCTATCAAAGCCTCCAGAGTATGGCTCAACAATGTTCCGGCTTACGGTGGAGTGGCGGCAGTTGATTGTTATATCGGGGCTACCGAGCCGTGTGAAGATGATCCTTTGAACAAAGTTTACCCCGGTGAATTCAGATACGGCGGCGGGCATGTGATCCAGGATCTCGTAGCCGGAAAAAAAGTGCATCTGAAAGCCACCGCCTATGGAACAGATTGCTATCCCAGCAAAGACGCCGAAAAAAATATTACCCTGAACAGCATACCCAATGCCATACTCTGCAACCCACGAAACGGTTACCAGAATTACAACTGCGCCGTGAATATGACAAAACGCACGGTTTATACGTACATGGGAGCGCTGCGTCCGGGCATGGGAAACGCGAATTTCTGCTCGGCTGGGCAATTGAGCCCGCTTTTTAACGATCCGTATTATAAAACCATCGGGCTGGGGACGCGAATTTTTCTTGGCGGGGCAGAGGGATATGTAACCTGGAACGGCACCCAGCACAAACCGGTTGTCAAACGAAGCCCCAAAGGCGTGCCGCTGACCCCCGCAGGCACCCTTTTTGTAATGGGGGATCTCAAAAAAATGAGCCCCAAATGGCTGACCGGTGTAAGCATTCAGGGCTATGGATGTTCGCTGGCAGTGGGATTGGGCATCCCCATTCCCATTCTGAACGAGGAGATGGCTAAATATACATCCATTTCCGATGAAGAAATATTTACTCAGGTTATCGATTACGGCAACGACTACCCCAAAGGAAAATCTAAGAGCCTGGCCCAGGTGAGTTATGCAGAACTCAGGAGCGGTTTCATTGCCGTAAAGGGCAAAAAGGTTCCGACAGTTCCGTTGTCCAGCACAGTACGGGCAAGGGAAATTGCCGATTTGCTGAAAAAGAGAATAGCCGGTGGAAAATTTCTTTTGGGGGAACCGCAATTTACTTTGGGACGCATGTAATACCTTGCCTCAATATTGATGTAAAATTCTCCGATCCACGCAAACTCCGACGAATGAGCGAGAGACACTGCTTGATTGCCGGCAAGACTGGACACGAAAGCTATTTATGATGAGAGCTTTCATAGCGCTCAAACTCCCGACGGAGATCATTGAATCGTTGAGAGTCCTGCAGACAGATCTGAAGAAGTTGGGATTGAAACTTCGATGGGTGCGCCCTGAAAATATTCATCTGACCCTTAAATATTTAGGGGAAATCACTGTTGAAGATGTGCAGGCGGCAAAGCATGTCATCCGGGAAGTTGCCCGCCGTCAGTCAACCTTTTCACTCGAAGCCAGGGGGCTGGGGGCCTTCCCCACCGTGAAAAAAGCCCGTGTGCTCTGGAGCGGTATCCACGGTGATGTGGGCAGGTTGAACGACCTTTGGAAAAATTTGGAAAGGGCGTTGGGAGGCATCGGCTTCGAACCCGAGCAACACACTTTTCGGGGGCACATCACCCTCGGTCGGGTCAAAGGCCGGGCTGATGGGAAAACACTTGCTTTGGTGCTATCCGGATTAGGCTCTTATGCCTCACCCGCATGGGCAGTTGATCGCTTGATTCTTTTTAAAAGTGATCTGAAACCATCGGGGGCAATATACACGGAGCTGGCCTCGGAGGGTCTGACATAAATCACGGCATTATCCAGGAAAGAAAAGGGCGACAGAAAAAGCACAGCATGATACATACCGTTGCGGTGCTATTATACCCATTGTCATAAGTATGTTCCGATTAAACACCAGGAAGGCATTCGGAACGTTATTTTGATAAACGCTCTAAAAACTGCAAGCCTTATATTATTCGATATCTACATCAAGGAGGTTATACATGACCACATCACCTGAAAAGGAAAAAGCGGTGGACAGTGCCATGCTCCAAATCGAACGTCAGTTCGGTAAAGGGTCCATCATGAAACTGGGCAGCCGTCCCATCATGGAGGTTCCGGTAATATCAACAGGATCCATAGCACTGGACAAGGCGCTGGGGGTAGGCGGACTTCCGCGCGGCAGGGTCACCGAGATCTACGGGCCTGAATCCTCCGGCAAGACCACGCTGGCTCTGCATGCCGTGGCCAATGCCCAAAAACAGGGTGGTATTGCTGCATTTGTGGATGCAGAACATGCTCTGGATGTGGTGTATGCCAAAAAACTGGGGGTCAATTGTGATGAACTGCTTGTTTCACAACCAGATACCGGCGAGCAGGCATTGGAAATCTCCGACATGCTTGTGAGAAGCGGCGCCATTGACATACTGGTAATCGATTCGGTGGCTGCCCTGGTGCCGCGTGCGGAGATCGAGGGTGAAATGGGTGATTCACATATGGGGCTGCAGGCCAGGCTCATGTCCCAGGCTCTGCGCAAGCTGACCGGAACCATCAGTAAAACCGAGACCTCCATCATCTTCATCAACCAGATACGCATGAAGATCGGTGTTGTTTTCGGCAATCCTGAAACGACGACAGGCGGTAATGCCCT
>QMMS01000362.1 GCA_003647375.1 Deltaproteobacteria bacterium | reverse complement strand
TTGTATGAACTTATTGAAGAAGGAAGTATCAGATACCTGCCGGGAGTTGATGTAGATTACGATCCGCCTGAAAACCCAGAAATTATTGTGACACCTGAGGAGAAAGACACAGGAGTGGAAAAGATATTGAATTACCTGTCAGAGGAGAAGATTTTTCCGTTATAAATTATAGTGATGACGGAAATGGAACTATCCCCCTCAGGAGGGGGTAGGGGGAGGAAAAATGCAGAAAGCATCTAAATCAAATAACTACCACTATAATAAAAGATTACAACCTTTTGCAAAAGAGCTTCGTGAGAATATGACAAAAGCAGAAGTTTGTTTATGGAAATATGTATTAAAAGCAGGAAAATTAAAAGGATACAAATTTAGGAGACAAAGACCGATTTTAAATTACATTACTGATTTTATGTGTACAGATATAATGCTAATTGTAGAAGTAGATGGAATAACACATAATTATGAAGATGTAGTAGAAAAAGACATTAAAAGACAGAAGGATTTAGAAAGTGCTGGATTTAAAGTTATTCGTTTTAACGATGAAGAAATATTGAATGATATTGAGAATATTGAACGAGTTTTATTAGGATATTTAGATAAGTATGAGAACTCCACCCCCTAACCCCCGCCAGCGGGGGATACATGACTTCAAATGCTCCCATCTTCTTTTATTTTGACAGCTTTTGTTTGTAACAGAATAAGAATAAATTACAGAAATCAAATTATAAATGAAAAAATACAACATAACAGTAATTGGCCTGGGCTACGTAGGACTACCCCTTGCTGTTGAATTTGCAAAAAAATATCCTGTTACAGGCTTTGACATTGATACGGCACGTATAGCCGAATTAAACAAAGGCCATGACGACACCCTTGAAGTAGAAGACAAAGAACTGCAATCGGTATTGGCAGATAGTCCTCAAGCGAGAAAGGGATTATTTCTGACAACGGAAATGAATGATATTAAGGCTTCAAACATCTACTTCGTTACGGTCCCTACGCCTATTGATAAATACAAACGCCCCGACCTGGCACCACTTGTAAAAGCCAGTGAAACGGTGGGTAAGGTGATCAATAAAGGAGACATTGTAGTATACGAATCAACGGTCTATCCAGGTGCAACAGAAGAAGACTGCATACCTGTAATTGAAAAAGTAAGCGGACTGAAATTCAATGAGGACTTTTATGCAGCCTATTCGCCGGAGAGAATCAACCCCGGTGATAAGGAGCGGCCACTGGTAAAAATCAAAAAGGTGACTTCCGGTTCTACTCCTGAGATTGCTGATGAAATAGACGATTTATACAATACCATTTTATTGAATGGCACCCATAAAGCGTCCAGCATCAAAGTGGCGGAGGCTTCCAAGGTAATTGAGAATGCTCAGCGCGACCTGAACATCTCTTTTGTGAATGAGCTGGCATTGATCTTCGACCGTATGGGCATCGATACCAATGATGTTATTGAAGCGGCAGGTTCTAAATGGAACTTTTTAAAATACAAGCCCGGTCTGGTGGGCGGCCATTGTATTGGTGTTGATCCCTATTACCTCGCTTTTAAAGCAGAAGCATTGGGCTATTACCCACAGGTGATACGCTCCGGCAGACGTGTTAATGACTATATGCCTCACTTTGTAGCTGATAAGGTGGTAAAGCTGATGATCAAAAAAGGCCATATGATCATGAATTCCAAGGTGCTGGTGCTGGGAATCACGTTTAAAGAAAACTGCCCCGATATACGTAATACCAAAGTGGTTGATGTAGTACACGAATTGGAAGCATTTGGCTGTCATGTAGATGTACACGATCCCTGGGCCGATCCGAAAGAAGTGATGGAAGAATATGGTGTAAAAACATTTTCAGAAGCCAATCAGTTATACAAAGAAAATTATGATGCCGTCATCCTTGCAGTGGCACACAGGCAGTTTGCTGAGATTGATTTTCCAAAACTGACCAATGGCTCCGGTGCAGTCATCTTCGATATCAAAGGCTTCCTCGATCAGAAAATTGTTGATGGGAGGCTCTAGTGAGCAAGTAAAAAGGAAAAAGTAAAAAGGACAAAGTAAAAAGTGAAGCAAGAATTATTTGAAAGCCTGGACTTACATAACAACAAATAGACCCCATGGTGCTATCTACACAGGAGTGACTTCAGAATTAAAATATCGCATACAAAGCCATAAGACAAAAAAATATAAAAAGGCCTTCACAGCAAAATACAATGCTGACAAGTTAGTTTGGTACGAAGAATTTGATAGTATCATTACAGCCCGTGCCAGGGAGAAACAGATAAAAGCCGGCTCAAGAGCAAAGAAAGTTAAACTGATTGAAGAGATGAATCCGGAATGGAGAGATTTGTATATTGACTTATGACGCTCTGGCGTGGGACAAGATTGCCGCGGTCGGCTATTGCCTCCCTCGCAAATTAAGTGTTCATAGCCTAATTAAGAAAGAATTTGTCCGACATTCAAACAACACTATGAAACACGACTTTGCGAGCCGCAGGCGAAGCAAACTTGAATAACTTTCTTGCGCCTGAATACAAAACATGAAGGCCGAAGCCTGCCCCGTCTGGCAGGCGTGCGTTCAGAATAACACCTTACTAAAACTTCCTTTTTATGGAAACAAAAACATACGAAATCAAACCCCAATCTTCACTGCTTGATCTCAAGTTGAAGGAAACATGGCGGTACCGCGACCTGGTGAGCATGTTTGTGCGTAGGGATATAGTTACCCTATATAAGCAAACTATTTTAGGTCCGCTTTGGTATTTTATACAGCCCTTACTAACAACCCTAGTGTTCACGGTCATTTTTGGGAAAGTGGCAAAAATCTCTACTGACGGACTTCCTCCAATATTGTTCTACCTGGCTGGAGTAACGGCATGGAATTTTTTCGCCGACAGTTTCCGTAATACTTCCGATACCTTTAAAAAGAACGAGAACATTTTTGGAAAGGTGTACTTCCCAAGGATAGTGATGCCTTTATCGATTGTGATATCAGGCCTGTTGAAATTTGGCATCCAGCTGATTTTATTCATAGGCTTCGTTATCTATTTCATGGCTAGGGGTTCTGATGTTCATCCTGTTTGGGAATTGATCTGGCTGTTGCCATTCCTGCTGCTTTTAATGGGATTTATGGGACTTGGCTTCGGAATGATCATATCTTCCCTGACTACCAAATACCGCGACCTCACCTTTTTGATACAGTTCGGAATCCAGTTGCTGATGTATGCAACACCTGTTATTTATCCGCTTTCTACCATACCTGATAAATACAAATGGATTGTTGAGCTTAATCCTATGACCAGCATTGTGGAAACCTTCCGCTTTACCTTTTTGGGGCAAGGCAGCTTCAGCTGGCAGGCATTGGGTTACACTACGGTGTTTACCATAGTACTGATGTTTTTCGGCCTCATCATTTTTAACAAGACGGAAAAGAATTTTATGGATACGGTGTAAGAAGTTGTTACGCAAAGTATCGCAGACCTGCCTGCCGCAGGCAGGGTTTTCGCAAAGTCCCGCAAAGATTTTTCTCTGCGTACCAACTGGCGAGCGAATGTTTTGCGTCCCCTGGCTGGGCAAACCACGTCGAAGGGTTAAGCTTCCAGCCACAAACATCATTTTATTAACTTTGTAGAATAGTAAGAACATCAAACGGCTTAAATGAACACGCTAAATCTTGTATATCAATTTTCAAAGCATCTCTTTTGGGAAGTTGACCGCTCGAGTCTTGATATGGAAGAAAGTAGGGATTATATTGTAAAGAAAGTATTGGAATACGGGTTAATTGATGACTGGCAATTACTTCAGAGGTATTATGGCATTGAAAAAATTGCTGAAATCGCTAAATCATTCAGGGAGCTTGACAAAAAAACACTTTCGTTTATTTCATTCTTATCAAACACGCCGTTAAAAGAATTCAGATGTTACAATTATCAGCAATCGATACCTCAACATTGGAACTTCTGAAAAAGCTCATGAGTTTCGATGAGTTTGCGAGCTTGAGACTGGTTGGAGGTACTGCCTTAGCCCTGAAAATAGGTCACAGAAAGTCCGTTGATCTGGATTTGTTCGGTGAAATTGATTTTGAGTCTGTTAATACTACCACTGTTTTTTCCGAATTTGAACATGTTTCTATACTTAAAAAGTCAAAAAATATTAACATATATAGTATTGACGGGATAAAGGTGGACTTTGTAAATTACTCTTATCCCTGGTTACAGGATCAACTGCTGATTGAGGGCATCAGGCTTGCCGGAATAAAAGATATTGCCGCAATGAAACTTGCAGCCATTACGGGAAGAGGAAGTAAAAAAGATTTCACTGATATATTTTTTCTTCTGCAAAAATATAGTCTTAAAGAAATGATAGGTTTTTACAATGAAAAGTATTTCGATGGCTCAGAATTTCTTGCTTTGAAAAGCCTCGCCTACTTTGCCGATGCTGAAAAAGATGCCAGCCTCGAAATGCTGATAGATGTTTCCTGGGACAAAATAAAAAATACTATCCTCGAACATCTTCGCAAGTATAATAAAGAAACAGAGAAATAATCTAAAAAGTAAATTCCCTAGCGTTGGACAAGATTGCCCGTCCGAACGGAGTCATCCGGGCGGGCCACAGTCGGCCATCGCCTCCCTCGCAAATTAAGTGTTACCTAGCATAATTAAGAAAGAATTTGTCCGACCACCAAACAACATAATGAAACAAGACTTTGCGAGGAGCGCAGCGACGAAGCAA
>QMMS01000361.1 GCA_003647375.1 Deltaproteobacteria bacterium | reverse complement strand
CTCAGCGCCGGTGGGCCTCCTGTATTGATTCCACTGCCACGCAATGTATCCATAAAGTCCCTGATATTCAGACGTGCCTTGATATTTTCCACGGTATACAACTCGCCACGGGGATTGAGCGCGTGGCCGCCCTTGTCTATCACATCAGCAGCAAGTGGAATATCGCCAGTGATGACCAGGTCACCCGCTTCAAGCCGTTTGACAATCTCATTGTCTGCCACATCAAAGCCGGATGCTACCTGCACAAAATCAATAAAGCGCGACCGCGGTATCTGGATCTTCTGGTTGGCAACCAATGTCAGCTGTACTTCGGTTCGTTCCGCGGCTTTAAACAGAATATCCTTGATGACCGCGGGGCATGCATCCGCGTCTACCCATATTTTCATACCATCAATCGTCAAATTCTATGTAATCATCAACTGTAAAACGCGGTGAGCAGATTGCCAGGAAAAGCAAATCTTCTGCGCTTGTGTTGGTGATCCGTTGGCGGCACATGGGTGGAATCAATATAACAGACCCGGATGCCACGTCCCGGGGTGGCAACTCTCCAATCTCTACCCGGCCCTGCCCCTGGAGAATATAGTAACGTTCATATGGCTTTTTCAGCAGATGCCACTGTGTGGTAACGCCGGGTTCCACTCTCACCCTGGCAATTGATACCTCCGGATCATCCCCGGAGTTTGATAGCTCAACAATGTGGCATTTCTCTGAAGTGTAGAACTCACTATCAAGATCCGGACTGATGATATCCGCTTTCACTCATTTTCTCCGGACCTGATTAATATTTTTTCATCGCCGAACTCGATAATATCGCCCGCGACAATCTTTTTCCTTTTCCGGGTTTCAATCTCTCCGTTCACCACAACCATACCTTCGGCGATGACAAACTTTGCTTCGCCTCCACTGGAGACCATGCTTTCGAACTTCAATATTTTATAGAGTTCGACAGGTTCTTTTAGAATATTAACTTCTCGCACTTGGTCGGTCGTTCCTATTTGGGAGCTTGTGATACGTTGCAGGTAAGCATTGTCTTTTTGCCCGGATACTGACTGAATAAGTCATTATGTTCCGATTCACAGAAGGTATCTATTCCCGGACCCGGAGTTTCCAAATATTAACACCTTTCTCAAAATCAGGTGAGACACCCGCTTCGTAGCCTTGTTATACCTGCAATGAATAGCTGTAGAAATCTTCCGACTCCCTTTTGTAGCCTAGTTTTTCATACAAGTGTTGGCCGGGTTTGTTGTCAAACGCTGTCATCAAGTCTATGCGTGACGCACCTTCCTCCCTGGCATACCCGGAAGCTCTGTTCATCAACAAAGCACCAATTCCTGAATTACGATCACTGGCATCAACATACAAATCGTAGAGAATAAATATTTTTATAGCGTCAACTGAACAAAAAGAAGGGTACATCTGAACAAACCCTTTTAGTATTCCATTATCATCTGCAAGAAAAATCGCTGACTCTCCTTTTTGAATACGATCAGAGATGAATGCTTCCGCCAACTCGATATCAGATTCACATTCATAAAACTGTCGGTACAAATCGAAAAGTATTGCGACCCCCGGGGCGTGTTCTTTAGTGGCTTTTATAATTTTCATGCAGCTACTCCAAACCTTCGAAAAACTATCTGGCAATGGGGCACAGCGACATTGCAGTCCGGGTTGATACGACTGTTCGGCATTTGTTAACCCAACTTTTTGGCGATATATACACCATAACTGTAGTAAGTTTTATATTTCTCATACAGATCAATTTCTCTTTTTTCCGCTTCCACTATTGCGCGTGCCTCTTCACTGTTGCCGTTCCGGTTAAGGAAATCCGTAAAGCTATCCTGAATAGGCCGATAATAATTATCCAGCCAACAATGCTCTGGCAACACAAAATAGCCAATCGGAGAATAGCCGTTCTTCTCCAGTAAGCCTAACTTTGAAGAAGCCACATCTATTTCAGGGTATTCATGATCCCAATATTTCTGGAGTTCCGGCGGACGGGAAGCTGTTATCCAGGTAATCTCCGAAACAACCAGTAACCCGCCCACTTTCAGATACCGATTCCAGTCTGTTACGCCCCTTTCAAAACCGATATTGTATATCGCACCCTCAGACCAGATAACATCGAATTCCTCATCTCCAAACGGCAGCTTGTCCATTGAGCAGGAAAGGGTCGTTATTTTTTCAGAAAGCCCCATTTTTCCGGCCCTGCCGTCAAGCACTTCAAGAAAGTCTTCAAGGAAGTCCACTGCCGTAATCTGAGCTTTCAATAAACGAGCGAGCAATAGGGCGGAAGCTCCCGTTCCGCAGCCTATATCTGCAATCCTTAATGGTGCAACCCGGTCTGTCAAAGCGAGTCTGAGGGCTTTTTCAGTCTCAGCATCACCGCCCGGACCCTGCCTGTCTGCACTTTTATGAAGGTCGATCAAAAGCTGATAATCTTCCACTATTCTTTCCTTACCTTTTTGTAACCATCATGTATAAATACAGTTTTTAACACAGTAAAAAAAACCGGCACAAGGTATGTGTCAGGTTCTTTGAGCACAAAAGATCACCGTGAATAATTGACCGCATCAATGGCTTTCATGATGTAAAAAGAATACCCGTAATATTTCTCATGCTCTTCAAAGAGCTTCATTTCCTCTTCAATTTCCATCATAACGGATTGCATGACATCGTCTTCCAGATGCCTGAAGGGTTCCATGTTTTCTCTAAGCGGGCCGTAGTAATTATCCCACCAAGCCTTCGATGGCAATCGATGAACTCCCAAACTCTCAAACCCCGATGGGTTTGCATGATTTGAATTTTCTGATTCAGCACCGATTGCAGGATAGGCATTTTGCCAATAGTTCCGTACAGATTCAGGAGCTTCACTTGTGAACTAGCTTAACTCCGAAATGACAGCGATTCCATTATTCGCCATCAATGGTCTCCAGACTTTCAGAGCACCTTCAAATGTCAGCTTATAAGCGGCTCCCTCAGACCAAAGAAGATCAATGGTTCCCGGTTTCCAATCCAGGCTCCCCCCGCTACTCACCCAACACAGGAGACCGGCGTCACTTTATGACTAAAACCAGACGTGTTCAATCAGCCCCGCAACCGGCAAGGGCCGTGCTCGCCTGAAGAAAAGTGCTGATCAAATCCCGGTGCTTGCCACCTGAGTTTCAAAATAGACATTTGCTTATATAAAGAACGGGCTTGTCCAACAACTGGATAAGATCGTGGCTCGCTTCGCTCTCACGATCTATCCTTATTCGTTATGCCTGTTTTGCCCAAGTAAGATTGATTTTTCGATGATTGGAAACACAGTCTCTCAAGTACAAATTAATTAGGCTCTGGTACGGGATGCCAGTATCTTCTGACATCTCTTTGAAATAGCTAATTACATCCTGGCCCATACGAATGGTGACCTGCTTCTTAAGTTTTGAAGCATACGGGTTCTTTCGGCTTTTCATTTTTGAAAAATCATATTCAGACTTCATCTTCTCACCTGCGATAGTATTTACGCTCAGCTGCGGTTGCTTTCCGTGCTGATATGAGTCGAATTATTGAACCTGCTTTTCGTTCACAATGACAAACGACGAGAACTCGAGGCCTAATACTCATACCAAGCAAAATAAATCGTTCTTCCTGACCTGAGTGTTCTTCGTCATCGAACTGAGTTGCATAATCATCGAAGAACACCGACTGGGCTTCCTCAAACGAAACACCGTGTTTCTTTTGATTTGCTTTGTCCTTCCTTGGATCCCAATCAAACTTAAGCATACATATATTGTAAATACGTTATATGTATGCGTCAACTATAGGCATAACGCCAAAGTTCAGCGGCGCGGTTTTTGCGTCCGCTGGAACGCCTTGTTAGCCATGACATCGTGCAAACCGCCTGAGACATATTTATGTAACACGCTAGAGACTAGTGTTTGATATGGAATGCCTTCTTCAAGTGCGCGCCTTTGAAGCAAGACTAAATCACGATTTGAGATTCTAATATTAATTCGTTTGTCTTTTTTAAAGGTTTCTTCCGCTACTGATTGGAGGTATTTTTTTCGCTCAGGAGTGAGCACAGACTTAAACTCGCCCGCATCAAAAGCATCAAGAATTCCTTGTTCTTCTTCGCTAAGTTTATAATCTTTCATAACTCTTCTCCGAGGTACTGCTTAGTTGCTTTCCTGCTGGGGATTACGGTTTTCAAAAATATTTCTTGTTGATCCTCGACATATGGCACGAGGTGTACGTAACCATCAACATTAATTACAAATATGCGCTGCTTTGGATACTTGTCACTATTTGGATGTTCGATGTCATCCAATAAGCGTCCTTGCTGCATGTAGAAGACGACATCTTCAAAGGAAATACCACGTTGAGCAACTAACTGTTGGTTTTTCGTAGAATTCCAATTAATTGGCTTCATGGTGGGAAGCATAGCACAGATGTGTGCCTATTGGCATCAACTTGCCTTGAGTGGCTAACCGGGATAGGGAGGCACCTCACGGTGCCCCTCCTCCCACAACACCGGGCATACGGAGCACGTACCACGGCGTTTCAAGTTAAACAATGTCATCGTACCGCCAACTCCGGCAAGCCCAAGTCTCTAAAGTACCTGTTTGGCAGTGCCGGTGTTTGTCAACAAAGTTGTCGTGTTCACTGATCATGCAGCTTTAAGATCCTGCTCTTTTTTCGTTTGATGTTCCTTCGGTGGGTTTAACCAGACCTCAGTCACCGGATTCCAATTTCTGGTGTCGCCAGACCAACGCTCGGGATTACGTTCGCGAGCGGCTT
>QMMS01000360.1 GCA_003647375.1 Deltaproteobacteria bacterium | reverse complement strand
GACAATCTGGCTGGTGGGGGTCACGAGGGGTATCTGCCCCAGGTCTTTGCGGACACGCGGCAGCTCCTTGTACACCTCATCTATTCGATCCAGGGCATCCATCTGTCGCAGCTGATTGACCAGATTGGACAACATCCCGCCGGGTGTCTGGTGCAGCAGAACATTGATATCGGTGATGGCTACCTTGGAGTCATCCAGGAGGTGTTTGTATTTGGGCAGAATTTCTTTTTCCAGAATTTCGTTGATACCGGCCAGATGCTTGATGTCAAATCCCGTGTCCCGACTCGTGCCCATAAGGGTCATTACCAGCGGCTCGATGGCGGCATGCGACGTGCGATAGGCATATGGGGACATACAGGTGTCGATAATGTCTACACCGGCTTCGATGGCTTTCAAGTGACTCATGGAGGACATGCCGGATGTAAAATGGCTGTGCAGATTAATGGGAGGCTTGACCGATGCCTTGAGAGCCTTGACGATTTCATAGGCATCATAGGGGGCGATCAGTCCTGCCATGTCCTTGATACAGATGCTGTCGGCACCCATTGCCTCAAGGTCTTTGGCCTTTTGAACATAATAGTCGAGATTGTAGACCTCACCACCCATACGGGGTTCCGTCATGGTGTAGCAGATACACCCTTGAAAATGCTTGCCGCATTCTTTTATCACGGGAACGACGGTTTCAAAATTGCGGTAATCGTTCAGGGCATCGAACGTCCTGAAGATGTCCATACCGTTTGCAGCGCTCCGCTCCACAAAAACCCGGGCCAGGTCGTCCGCATAATTCCGATACCCCACCAGATTCTGGGCTCTCAGCAGCATGGAAAAAGGTGTTTTCTTCATGTAGCGTTTCAGGGTGCGGATTCTTTCCCAGGGATCTTCATTCAAAAAGCGGTGCATCGTGTCAAAGGTTGCCCCGCCCCATGTCTCCACGGCCCAAAACCCCACTTCGTCCATTATCTCGGCCACCGGAATCATGTCTTCGGTCCTTCCGCGGGTGGCAAAGAGCGATTGATGACCGTCGCGTAGCGTCAGGTCTTCTATCTTGACAGGATTTTCTGCCTTTGGCCTGTCTTTGCTGTAATCCATGTTTGCCATCTTGACTTGATTGTGATCGGTCATTTTATATGTTCTCCTCTCAAGATAAAATCGCCTGGGGCGATTTTATTATATACGGCTACGCCGCCATTTTAAGTTCACGGTCCCAATTCATTATGGGTGTCTGAATCAATGAAAAGCTTTGAGCTGCATCATGCTGCGCAGCTGCATCTGTGTCTGGCGCCCGCTCATACCCCACATGCTCATCTGTTGATACGCCGGGGCCTGCTGCTCCTGGAGCCCTGCATGGGCCTGCATAGCCATTGCGCCGGCAATCTCTTCTTCCTCTTTCATATAAGCAAGCACAGCCGATGCTGCCGCGATTTTCTTTTTAGTTTTCATTTATCCTCATCTTTCTTAAGCGGCAACGCCGCGACAAATAAATTTTTCCCAGAAAAATTTATACGGGTATATTCCCGTGTTTCTTGGGCGGTCTGATTTCACGCTTGTTACACATGATATCAAGTGCCTCGATCAAGCGGGGCCGTGTTTCGCTGGGAACAATAACCGCATCGATGTATCCCCTGCTGGCGGCGCAATACGGATTTGAAAAAAGTTCTTCATAGGCCGCTATCTTTTCTTCCCGCTTTGCTTTCGGGTCGTCTGATTGCTGGATCTCTTTGCGATGGATGATATTGGCCGCACCGGCAGCCCCCATCACCGCAATTTCCGCAGTCGGCCAGGCAAAAGCCATGTCGGCGCCCAAATCTTTGGAACACATGGCCAGGTAAGCCCCGCCGTAATCTTTGCGTGTCACCAGCAGGAGTTTCGGCACCGTCGCCTCTGAGTAACACCAAAGAAGCTTGGCACCATGGCGGATGATCCCCCCCCATTCCTGATGGCTGCCGGGCAGGTAGCCCGGCACATCGGCAATGGTCAGCATGGGGATATTGAAGGCATCACAGAACCGTATGAACCGTGTGGCCTTGTCCGATGCATTGATGTCCAGACAACCCGCCAGCTCCCTGGGTTGATTGGCGATGATCCCGATGCTTCTGTTGTTGAGCCGGGCAAAACCCACGATAATGTTCTTTGCAAAGTACTGGTGGGGCTCGAAAAATTCGCCGTTGTCGACGATGGAACGGATGACCGCTTTCATGTCGTAGGACTTGCTGGGACTATCCGGAATAATGGTATCGAGCTCCGGATCCGTCCGGGAAGGATCGTCACCCATTTTTACGTGAGGCGGATCCTCCATATTGTTGGAAGGCAGGTAAGACAGAAGTTTCTTGATCTCACCAATGGCATCTTCATCGTTGTCACAGGCAAACTGGGCCACACCACTTTTTGCGTTATGTGTCATGGCACCGCCGAGGTCCTCGAAAGTAATTTCTTCTCCGGTCACCGACTTGATTACTTCCGGCCCGGTGATGAACATATAGCCGCTGTTCTTCACCATGAACACCCAATCCGTCATGGCAGGGGAATAGACAGCCCCGCCGGCCGTGGGTCCCATAATAGCGGAAACCTGGGGGATAACACCGGAAGCGAGAGAGTTTCGGTAAAAGATCTGGCCGTATCCTGAAAGTGCGTCCACACCCTCCTGAATCCTGGCGCCGCCGGAATCGTTGAATCCGACAAAGGGTACACCGGCTTTGAGTGCAAGATCCATCACCTTGCAGATCTTTTTGGCGTGCATATCCCCGAGACTGCCGGCCCTGGCAGTAAAATCCTGTGAAAACGCAAAGACAGGGCGCCCATCCACGAGGCCATGTCCCGTAATAACACCGTCGGAAGGAATATCCACCGCCGGCATGCCGAAATTGACACATCGATGGGTAACAAACATGTCGATTTCCCGGAATGTCCCCGGGTCAAACAACAGGTCGATCCGTTTCCTTGCAGTCAATTTACCCTTTTCGTTCTGTTTGGCCACGGCTTTTTCGCCACCCATCTCCAGGATCTTGTTTTCCCGATCTTTGAGATCCTTTATTTTATCTTCAACGATACCCATATCCGGTTCCTTTCATTAATAAATTTGTTTCACAAATTTATTTGTCGCGACGTTGTCGCTATAATAATAAAACGTCAACACCTTTGAAGTATTTTATCTGCCTGTTTTCGGACAGTATTTTTTAACCGATACGTTTTTAAACCAAATACCAAACACAAAACACTAAATACTAAACACTAAATACAAAATTCTTTTGAAAAAGTTATCATTCTAAACCATATCTTTATTGTCAAGTGAAAAAAGCAGTTCATCCGCCGCCACCGTGGGAGCTATTTCACCGGCTGCCACATGGCGGGTAATTTCCCCAAGGCGTGACTTGATTTCCGGATGTTTATAAAAACGCGCCTTGAGTCCTTCTTCCACCAGTGACCACATCCAATCCACCGCCTGCCTGCGCCGTTTACTATCCAGTTCGCCGCTGTTGATAATTGTTTCCCGGTGCTCCAGAACAGTCGACCAGATGGCCTTTATGCCGTCATCCTCCGGGTTCAGCGAGCTGCATGTCAACGCTCTGGGTGACCAGCTCTGAGATGCAGGCATCAGATAGTGTAACGCGGCTTCAATCTGTTTCCTGGCCATGTTTGCTCTTTCAACATTGTCACCATCTGCTTTGTTGATGGCGATGGCATCGGCAACCTCCAGGACCCCTTTTTTGATACCCTGGAGTTCGTCGCCCGCACCGGCTATCATCAGCAGGAGAAAAAAATCGACCATGGATGCAACCGTGGTTTCAGACTGGCCCACGCCCACGGTTTCGACAATCATGACATCGTAGCCGGCTGCCTCGCAAACCAGCATGGTCTCTCTGGTTTTCCTGGCCACGCCCCCGAGGGTCCCCCCTGAAGGCGAGGGACGAATAAAAGCGTTTTCGGCAGTGGAAAGTTTTTCCATACGTGTCTTGTCCGCTAGAATACTGCCACCGCTGCGCTGACTGCTGGGATCGACGGCCAGAACAGCCACCAGATGCCCCTGGTTCACCAGGCGTGTGCCGAGGGTTTCGATAAACGTGCTCTTTCCGGCACCTGGAACGCCGCTGATACCAAGTCGGACAGCATTTCCGGTATAAGGCAGCAGCGCATTGACAACCGCCCGGGCGAGCTGCTGATGTTCATAGCGGGCGCTTTCGATGAGCGTAATGGTCTTGGCCAGAATCCGCTTGTCTCTCTGTCGGACACCCCGGGTGTAATAGGATAGATCCTTGAGCTCATTTTTCGCATGGAGTGTTTTCATAAAGACATCGACAGCCAATTTAAAGGACGTTAAATTTTAAATTCGAAATACGAATATCGAAATACAAAACAAATCTAAAATTCAAAGGCTCGAATGACCAAAACGCTGCCAATGGTATGAACGTCCTATTCTTGTTTTAGAACATTCGAACTTGGGTCATTGGAAATTGTTTAGAATTTCGAATTTAGTGCTTCGAATTTTATTGTTGATCCCATTGCGTTTTCCCATCAGAAGTCTATATCTTTCGGGATTATAACCAATAAAAAGGAAACCCCGAAAGTGGATGGGTGATCCCTGTGCGAAAGTGAAACTGTCTGAGGTCCATAGAGCCCGTTATGCCGAACAGTTTGTAAATATAACCCGATAAACGCATGCGGTATTCAAAATACAAAATTCATCTTAAAGATATGGCCCTGTTCGGCATTACGGTCTCTTGGGAGCGAGTTTTTCACGTTCGCACAGGGATTATCCATCCGCGATACCACCAACCTTCTTTT
>QMMS01000359.1 GCA_003647375.1 Deltaproteobacteria bacterium | reverse complement strand
CTGGCATCCTAAGTGACCATGAATAGAGATATATACCAAAAACTGCTCGATTGGAAATCAAGTCCCAGGCGGAAACCGCTTCTATTGCAAGGGGCGCGTCAAACCGGAAAGACGTTCATATTGAAAGTTTTTGGCCGTAATGAATATGAAAATCTCATTTATTGCAACTTCGAAGAGGATCCAGGGCTCGACCAGTTTTTTGAGCGCAATCTGGACCCGGAGCGGATTGTAAAGGAACTTTCCATCTATTTTGATATTGAGATCAGGCCGGGTTCCGACCTGATCGTATTCGATGAGATCCAGGTATCGAACCGGGCCTTAAACGCGTTGAAATATTTTCACGAGAAGCGCAACGATATCCATATTGCAGCTGCCGGTTCGCTCCTTGGCGTGAAACTTTCCTCTCCTGGATCCTTCCCTGTCGGGAAGGTTAATTTTCTCCATCTTTTTCCAATGAGTTTCATGGAATTTCTAGATGGAATGGGCGAATCCCGGTATCGACAACTGATTGAAAATATTTCCGACCCAATTCCTTTATCAAAGGCCTTGCATGACCATCTCATCGATCTACTCCGTCAATACTACTTTGTGGGCGGCATGCCGGAGGCGGTAAACCATTTTGCCGAAACCAACAACGAAAGAGAGGTCCGTGAGATTCAGGAGGAGGTTATCAAGTCTTACATCATGGATTTCGCAAAACACGCGCCCGCATCCGATATTCCCAAGCTAACGCTGCTTTGGGAGTCAATTCCCAAGCATTTGGCCAGGGAAAATAAGAAGTTCATATTTAGTGCCGTCAAAAAGAGTGCCCGGGCCCGGGAATATGAGAATGCGCTGAAGTGGTTAGAAGATGCAGGGCTTGTCTACCGCGTCACAGCTACCAAGGCAGCCAAAAGTCCCCTATCACATTATGCAGACAAAGCGTGTTTCAAGATATATGCGCTGGATGTGGGGCTGCTGGGTGCCATGTCACGGTCGCCTGTTGAACTGCTTGCCCATCGAGAACGGCTGTTTAATGAATATGAGGGGGCATTTGTTGAAAACTTTGCCGCCCAGCAATTAATGGCTCATTTCGGGCTGCCACTTCATTACTGGCGCAGTAAGGGAGGAACGGCAGAGCTTGATTTTCTGTGCGAATTTTCGGGCCGGATTTATCCGCTGGAAGTGAAGGCAGGCATTAATCTCCGAAGTAAAAGCCTGCGATCATTCGACGTTCAGTTTTCGCCGTCAGTACTTACCCGAGCATCCCTATTGAATTTGAAAAAGGATGGCAAAATTCTCAATCTCCCTCTTTATACCCTATCGCGGTTACACGATATGATAATTTAACACGCGTATTTTGGGGGACGTTGATAAATATATAAATTACTCCAGGGCCGGAGGTTTTTTAGCATAAGCCAGGCGCCATTCCTGTGCATGCAGGACACGAAGTGACGCTTTTGCGCTATCCAGAAAGCGACCGGCTGAAAGCCCTGGATGCCCGTCTCCACGGGCATGACGTGCATTGAACAGAAGGCGAAAGACCGCCGTCACCCCCCGAGCAGAGCCTGCCCCGGTATGGTCTTGGGCCGGGGCGGGGGTCCAGTAAAATGCCTGGATCGTGCAGCGGTATACCTCATGCCCTTCTTTTGCATGGGTGATAGTACTTCGATATCAGGAAAAAGCACGGAAGTCTGGATCCCGGCCCAAGACCATACCGGGGCAGGCCTTTATTTACAGTTCTTGACTTTAAAAGAATTTTAATATATTTCGTATTTATGTTAAATATGGCATGAATGTGAAATATTATGAATTTCGTTCATTTCAAAAATTCACTGCGGGATTTCCCGGTGTTTTCAATAGCGGATATCAGAGCCGCATATGGGGGATTCGATCACCGCAGACTGAGTGAATGGCAAAAAAAGGGGTATATTCAAAAAATTATTAAAGGCTACTACTTCTTTTCGGATGTAGATATAAATGAAAATAGATTGGCAGCCATTGCAAATCAGATCTATAAGCCATCTTACATTTCCCTTGAAACGGCGTTGTCGCACTATCGGTTGATTCCGGAAAATGTTTACATGACAACCTCGGTCTCAACAAGGCGCACATATCGATTTGCGACTCCTTTGGCAACGTTCTCATACCGGACAATAAAGCCGGCCTTGTTTTTTGGTTATTCCCTTATGGCAGACCGCATAAAAATCGCTTTTATGGAAAAGGCTATATTAGACTTTCTTTATTTGAACCCTTTGGTTCGAAGTGAGGATGATTTTCTTTCTCTGCGGTTAAACAGAGAGGAAATACTGAGCCAAATGCAAATGGAACGGCTCATGAATTACGTACAACGTTTTAATCAGAAGCGTCTTGCAAACACTGTCGAACGTTTTCTATCGTGGGTGGGATATGCTTGACATAAAACAGATTGAATCCTTTTATCCCGAACAGCTAAGGCCGTTTAAAAAAAGCATCCTCAGGGAGTATCTTCAGTATAAGATTTTGGAGGTGATCTTTGAATCATCTTTGGCCGAAAAGCTGACGTTCATGGGAGGGACATGTATCCACATTGTTCATGGAAATCCCAGGTTCTCTGAAGATCTCGATTTCGACAGCCCGGGTATCGGCCGCGATGATTTCAAAGCCCTATCCCAAATGGTAAAAAATAAATTAGGGTTGCAAGGCTATACAATTGAACTCAAGTATACTTTTAACGATGCCTTCCGCGCATATCTGCGTTTTCCGGGATTATTGCATACAACCGGCATCTCAGGTCACCTGGATGAAAAACTTCTGATACAGATAGACACTGAGCCACAGGAATTTCAGTACAAGCGAGATACATTCATACTTAACAAGTTCGACGTGTTTTCGCGCATTAACGTTGTGCCTGCAGATATCCTGGCAGCACAAAAGATATTTTGTATTTTTAACCGCCGTCGACCCATGGGCCGCGACTTTTTTGATGTCGTTTTCCTGCTGGGAAAAACCGAAGTGAATTTTGATTATCTAGCCCAAAAGATGGCAATCCGAAACCGTAGAGAGCTGCGGGAAAAATTGCGCTTGCGGTGCGCGCAACTGAATTTCAAACGCCTGGTTAAAGATCTTGAACCTTTTGTGTATTCCAATAAAGATTTGAACCGGGTCCTCATGTTCCCGGATTTTGTCCAGCAAAAAATAACTTAGAGCTTTTGGGGGACGTTGATAAATATATAAATAACTCCAGGGTCGGAGATTTTTTAGCATAAGCCAGGTGCCATTCCTGTGCATGCAGGACACGAAGTGACGCTTTTGCGCTATCCAGAAAGCGACCGGCTGAAAGCCCTGGATGCCCGTCTCCACGGGCATGACGAGTATTTGACAGACAGGAATTTGACGATGATTAAAAAACTGCTTTTTACCCTGATCGGCTGCCTGGTGGCATTGGTTCTGGTGATGGTTGGAACCTATTATTATTTTCAGTTCAGTTTGAAGGAGCTCACCCCTGAGGAGCGTGCCAAGCTTCCCGGAGAATTTGTCCAGCTTGACGACGGGGTCGTCAGTTATTATTGGAAAGGCACTGAAAACAGGGACATCGTGGTGCTGGTGCACGGGCTCTCCACACCCAAGTTTGTGTGGGACGGCAATGTCGATGCACTCACGGCGGCCGGGAAACGGGTTCTGGTATACGACCACCTGGGCCGGGGGTTCTCAGACCGCCCGGACATTGTGTACGATGGAGAACTCTATATCCGCGAACTGTCAAATTTGCTGGATGCGCTGCATGTCACGCAGCCGGTCACCCTGGTGGGCTACTCCATGGGCGGCGGCAATGTCATCGGTTTTGCCGCAAGGTACCCGGAACGGGTGAAAAAGCTGATCCTGATCGCCCCGGCCGGGTATGTGCCTTCCTATGAGGGACTGGCCGCCCTTATATTTGCTCCGGGGCTGGGGGAATGGCTGATGACCATGGTGGGTAAAAAAGAGATGCTGGCGGATATCCTCGAAGCCGTGGAAGCAGGCAAGGCCCGACCCGATATGGTTGAAAAATTCGAAGAGCAGTTCCAGTACCGGGGGTACCTCGATTCCATTCTGTCCACCATGCGCAACTATCCCATGTACGATCTATCAAAAGAGTATGAAAAGGTGGGCCGGCTGGGGATACCCACCTTTGCCATCTGGGGGGTTGACGATCAGGTTGTGCCTTTTTCTACCGCTGAAAATGTCAAAAAGGCTATTCCACATATCAAGGTATTTCCCGTGGACGGCGCCGGCCACTCGGTGACCTATGCAGAATCAGAAAAGGTCAACGAAATACTCGTTGGGCTGATGAAATAATTTATTAAGGTGCGAAATGAATGAAGAATCACACCCCATAACCGAGCATATCGAAACAGAGCTCAGCAAGAAGCTGTTTCATTTGAAGACGCTGTATGATGTGAGCCGTGAGCTCATCGGGATGGACAGCATCCAGGCGATCATGCATGGTTTCCTCCTGATGTCCACCGGCAATTTCGGCGTTTTTGAGGGGTTCATGCAGTTGTATGACCATCGGGCAGGGGGGGGCAACCCATCCGAGAGCATCGGTATTCATGACAACAAGCGTGAACTGCTCGAGCAAGCGTCAGGACGGCTGCTGGCAAAAGATGCCTACCAGGGCGGAGGGATTAAAGAAATTGAGGATCGCCACAAGGGCTTCATTCCGGAATCTATCGACCAGGTATTGGTCTTCGAAGTATCCAACACCTGCAAGGGCGTTTTGGGACTGGGGCCCAAAATCGTCGGCGACCCTTTCAGCCACGCAGACCTGGATTTACTAGAAACGCTGGTCAACAATTTGATTG
>QMMS01000358.1 GCA_003647375.1 Deltaproteobacteria bacterium | reverse complement strand
ACTGGCAACCATAGACCACAAGGTACGAAAACTGATCAGACTGGTCCTTTCGTCGTAATCTTGAGTCATCTCGGCAGCCAGAGCAGTGTACGGTACATTCAGAAAAGTAAATGCCGTCATGTAACCGATCACAACCAATATAAAATAAATAACCGTTCCTGTATTGCCCAGGTTAAAATCGGTGAACAACAACCAGGACAGGATGCCATAAGGTAGCGCCACTGCCAGCAATAGTGGCCGCCGCCGGCCCCATTTCCACTTAAGATTGTCTGACCAGACGCCAATCAATGGATCGGTGATTGCGTCCCAGAGCACGCCAATCATCATTATAAAGCCGGCAGTAGCCGGTTTGATCTTTACTACGTCCGTCAGAAAAAATAGAAAGTAGACATAAAACAAGGTCCAAATCAGGCTGTTACTGCCTTCGCCACCACCATAACCGAACTTTACCCAGCCGGGTATTCTGCTGCTGATCTCCTGTCTCATGAATCTATCTCCCTACATTTAAGTATGTTTATTGCTTGGAACCGCCGATTTCCGCAGCTCCGAGTGTATCCAGAATCAGCCGGGCGGCCAGTTGCCCCGTCCGTCCGGTTGGATCAAACAATGGATTGACTTCCACTATATCCAATCCAGCCAGCTTTCCCTTACCCAGCGTCATTCTTAGTAGACGTACCAATTGGCGATAGTATAACCCTCCAAATTCCGGTGTTCCGGTTCCCGGGGCTTCTTTCGGATCCAGCACATCAATATCGATGGTCACGTATAAGTTTTCGGCTTCCGGAATTTTTGCTACAGCCCATTCTTCACCACGGTCGTGAACCTCATCCGCTGTTATAATCGTGGTTTTCGATTCGTTTTGACCGGTAGTCCAATCCTCGCCGTTCAACATACCACGAATACCGATCTGGGTTAATCCGGATACATGCTCCATTTCCAAAATTCGTTTCATCGGATTGCCATGGGTATATTTCATTCCCATAAAGTCGTCCATCAGATCCAGGTGGGCATCAAAATGAACCACATGGCAAGGCGTGTCCGACAATCCTCGAACGACAGGAAAACTGACGGAATGATCCCCGCCCAAAACCACCGTAATGCCCCCCCTGGCACGGATCGCCTGTATTGAATCGGTTATCATTTTAAAAGTTTCTTTCAGCAACGTCGGCGGGGTCGGGATGTCGCCGCAATCGACAACCCGAAGATCCTTTAGAATGGTTTTGCGCACGTCGACATCAAACAATTCTCCGTTTTCGGCAAATCCCAGGGAATAGATCATGGAACCTTCCCGTATCGCCTGGGGCCCATAGCGTGCACCGCAACGATTGGTGGTACCCGTATCCAGGGCAACACCCATAACAGCGATATCCCCATCGAATTTGTCGATATCGGTACAAAGAGGAAAACGGCAAAAAGTTCGAATGCCCTCGTATCCAAGCCCCGGTAGTTGTTCACAAATTGTCATGTCATCCCTCCCGACAAATATGTATATAATGCAGTTTTGATTTACAGCAGATTACGGCTCAAGGTCCAGATTGCCGTATATATCGAATCCAGCGTCTGTATCCGTCTGATCGATGGGCACGCCTAGTTTGTCCACCGCTTCCGCCAGAGCACAGATATCTGATTCACTGCCGCCGTAGCAGATAAATCCAAGAGCATCAGGGTTATGAAACATCTCTCCCATCATGGAGATGACTTGGCGTTCCATCTGGCGGGCTCCTTTACCGGAATGCCATATCTGGCCCCACTCAAACCGTCTTTTGGCCTCACTGACCAATTCCCGAACCGAATCCCCCCACGGAAGTGTCGGTGACGATGTCAGGTGTGGACCTTCGTCAAAAAAGTTTTTTTCAAATTCATGAAAATGGGAGACCTTCTCGTAATCATAAAGTTTCTTCCTTAGTTCAAAGGCATTTTTCTTTTCTTTTGGCCAGTATTTCAGCTGCTTCATTTTTATTCTCCTTTTTAAACCGAAGGATGACATTTCATACGCTACTACCATGACCTGCATCAACGCATCCTGAACCACGTTGGCATGATTGAACATTTGATTTATTAAATTTTATTGACTGCATGTTCAGTCAGTTTTATATGATAATAATACCATGATCTTTCCAGGCGATCGGCCTGATCAGGTTTTCAGTATATTCAGGATCAAGGGTTTAACATACGATCCCAGGTCCTGAAAATTACGATCATCCGGGAACAGGTCCTTGAAGATATCGAGACCTTCCTGGACGGATATAATCAGGCGTACCAGTTTTTCCGGTTCTATTTCCAATTCTGGATTGTCATCAGCATATTGCTCAAACTCTTTTTCCAACATGTCGATATATATGCGGTACATCCCCTGAAGACGCCTTTTGACTTTATTGTTTTGCTGGCCTAAATGCAGGCAGGTGATATACACCCTGTCGTCAATGGTTTTGGTCCACTCGCGAGAAAATATCAGATCCAATATTGAACTGATCCGCTGCCTGGAACCCTGAATAGCATCGATCATAGCTGAAAATGATTCTGCATATTTTCCAAGGATATAATCCATCAACTGCAGGATCAATTCATCTTTATTCTTGAAATGGTGAATGAGCAGACTCGGGCTTACAGAAAGGCGTTCGGCAATTCTCGCCAACGACGCCCTCTCCAGCCCATCTTCTACGATTACCTGGTAAAACTGTTCAACAATTTCCCTTTTTCGAACTTCCGCTTTTTTTCCTCGAGGCATTCTTTTCTCACTTTTGCTAAATGAATGTTCAGTCAGTATAATTATTATTATTTCCTGTCAAGAAAAAAGTTACTCAACAACCAGGGAAAGTTTTTTTGCCGAAAAAATACGATCCCCATGTGGGCGCACCCAAGATCATTGTTTTATATGGATTAAGGCGCCTGGGAAAGACAACTTTGATGTTAAAAATCGTCGAAGATTCAATTGTTGATGGATTGGGTAAATCAATTAAAATCTCTGTATGATATTTACAAAGATAAAGCTAAAATCATTATTTCAGGTTCTGGGTCTTTATTCATCAAGAAGAAAACAAAGGAAACCCTCAGCGGAATTTTTTTGGCGCGATCCTTACAAAAATGAAGTGGATATTATTCTGGGAGCCAATACTCCCATACCCCTGGAAATTAAATACGGGAAACTGAATTACAGTGGGATGCGGGCGTTTATGAAAAAATTCAAGATCGATGACGGCTATATTATTTCCTATCAGAAAGAGGACGAACATCAGCTAAACGGTAAAATCATCCATGTAATTCCGGCCTTCAGATTCGTAGTCAGATGTCCCGAGATTTGAAGACGTCAGCCCGCTTGCAACGTGTATCCCAGGTTTTCTCGTTATTATGGATTCAAAATACGTTTCCAAGTCACAAACCTTTATCCCCTCACCCTAGACCGACTAATACGCCATGTGTATGGTCAGTTCCATATCTTCTGAGCCAACTGTAAAGGTGGCATCCCTATACAGTGGCCAGCCACTGCCGCCTTTGGCGTATTTCTCCTTTCCCAAAATCCAGGGTCAAAAACACATTTTGTGCTGATACATGTTTCTAATGAACTTTATTTACCTGTCCCCTTTTATTTATACGCATGCCGGCTGCTTCGGCAAAACCACCACCGCCACCCAATGTGAGCTGGGTGAACTCGAAATTTTGGAAAAGAAAAATTCAGACGGATATCTGCGCCTGATCATAAAAGAGGACCGCGTTGTGGGTGTCCAGGCCGTCGGCATGCTCGCCAACGCCATCGGGTATTTTATTCGTCTGGCGCGACGACAGGATAATTTCAATCGAATCCAAAATAATCTTTCGGTAGTGAAGGATCCAAACTCACTTTATCCATGGGTCGATCGCATGATCGGAAGTCTGTTGTTATAAGAACATTTCAGGCTGTGGTCCCAGTCCGATAGACTGTTTTCTCTTGACATGCCTGCATAAATTATATACATTGCAGGCATGAAAACGATGCAATACACAATTCGAAAGATTCCGGAACAGGTTGATCGGCTCGTCCGACAACAGGCAAAAAAAACGCATACGAGTCTCAATGCTGTTTTGCTGACTATTCTCAAACGCGGGGTCGGTGCGGCGGATGAGCCGGTGGAATATCATGATCTCGACGATCTGGCGGGCTCTTGGGTGGCCGACCCTGATTTCGATGCCGCCATGGAGGCTTTCGAGTCCATTGACGAGGAACTCTGGAAGTGAGAATTCTGGTGGACAGCAATCGTTACCAGGATTTCTGTGAAGGGGCGCCGGAAGCTGTGCATGTAATCAGGCGGGCCACCGATATCCTGATGCCCTTTATCGTTCTCGGGGAACTGCGGGCTGGTTTTGCCTGTGGAACGCGGAGTTACAAAAATGAACAGATGCTCACACGGTTCCTTAACAGCCCACGCGTCAAACAGCTCTTTGCCGATGAGGATACGACCCATCAATATGCTCGGCTTTTCAGGCAACTCAGAAAACAAGGCACGCCCATACCGACTAACGATTTATGGATTGCCGCCCTGGCTCTTCAACATGACCTCCTGTTATTCACGCGTGATGCCCACTTCAACCACCTGCCGCAATTGCCTGTGATATAAAAGATCATTAGCTCTCCCGTGCCGCAGCAACCATGGCCTTAACATTTTCAAGTTTGGCATTGGTCGGTATGTCGCAACCGGATTGAAGGATGAAACCGTCGGGACCGATTTCACGGATTAGCTTTTTGCAATAGTTGTAAACCTCATCCGGCGTACCAAATGCAAACATGGACGCGGGCACATCCCCCATGATGCAGGCATGCCCGTCCAATATTTCTTT
>QMMS01000357.1 GCA_003647375.1 Deltaproteobacteria bacterium | reverse complement strand
CTCGCTAAAGAGCGGTCTATAAATATATAACTCCTTAAATAAACAGATAAATTAACATATATTCCTTTTAATGATGGCAATATATTTTGCCTACTGCCAACGCCCAAGTGGATAGTTATTACCCATATATCAGCCATAATTTGCAAAACAGGGTAATATGTATACAAATTGAAAATCTTATAGCTGAGTCAATATCCAAAAGTTAAATTAGATAAAAAAATTATACTGACATATCTTATGGTTACCAATCTTCTGTTTGGATATGGCATGCCCTTTGCTGTACCACTATGTAGCTATTCCACTAAGGAGATAGAGGATGAACACAAAAAATACGACAAATCATAAAAAAAATCAGACCGACTCTTCCCAAGTCAATATAGGGCCCTATCCCTACCTCATTGGTTCAGTCGCCGCCATAGGCGTTATTGCCTTTTATCTCGGCCTGCTCACCTTAGTCTCGGACTGGTATAACGCCAAAGCACAGTTTAACGATTATCGTTGGTGGATCGTTGCCCTTTCAATTGGGCTTGGCGTTCAGGTAACTTTATTCTCGGGTCTCAGGATCAGTCTTCACGGCAAGAACATGAAAGGCGCCAAAACAAGTATGGCGGCCTCAGGAGGAATGTCCACCGCATCTATGGCCGCATGCTGTGCCCATTATCTAGTAGCATTTCTACCGGCGCTGGGGCTTCCTTTTTTGTCGGCAGCAGCAGCCGGACTGGCAGAGTATCAACCGCAATTTTTCTTTTTGGGAGTCGTTTCGAATCTGTTCGGAATCGGTGTCATGATTAGATTGATGTTAAAATACAATATAATTCAAAAAGATGTTTTTATAAGACGTTTTTCATTCGGTTTGCTGCGATTGTCGTAATACAGGAGAAAATAAAATGAAAAAAATAGCACGAGTAAACAAGACATATGTATCAGCAATAATGATTATACTACTTGTAATGGGCGTTGCATTGGAAGCCTGGGCCTACGAGCGGATTTCCAGCAAAAAAAATAGTGTGAAGGTTGATGTCGTGCCGGTTCAGCTCGCTTCCGGCCAGCAGGTTAAGTTTGATATTCGAATGAGCACCCATTCTGTTGAACTTGGTCAGGATATGGAGGCTGTCTCTTTACTTAAGGACAGTAACGGGCAAGTGTACCGGACTGAAGGCTGGAAGGGCTCACCCCCAGGCGGTCATCATCGTAGCGGCACCCTTGAATTCCCGGCTATTAAAGGAAACCCTGGATCAGTAACACTTATTATAAAAAATATCGCCAGCGTTCCCCAAAGGGTTTTTACTTGGAATGTTAAAGAATAAAGAACTTATATTCTATTTTACCTGATTGAAAGGTGGTGATTCCATGCGTGAATCTATTATCGAACATATACAGGATCAAGACGTTTACAATCTTGTCACAGACAAAACTGAGCTTTCTTTAATCGGTATGACATGTGTCAACTGTGCCATGAATATTGAAAGGACTATCAACCGAAAAGTTAAGGGCATCGTAGATGCTTCCGTAAACTTTGCCACAGAACGAGCCTTTGTAGAGTTTGTACCTGCGATTTCCAGTATTGATGATATCATCGCTGCTATAAAAAAGGCAGGCTATGGCGCTATTCCGGCAGATAAAACCATAGACGGTGAAGATGCTGAGCAGACCGCTCGTGATGCAGAAATCCGGGACCAGACCCACAAATTTATTGTGGGCTTGATATTTGCTCTACCGCTTTTTTTAATGAGCATGGCAAGGGATTTCAGCCTTGTCGGCCCATGGAGCCACGCGGCCTGGGTAAACTGGCTTTTTTTTGCGCTGGCCACTCCAGTTCAGTTTTATACCGGGTGGGATTACTATACAGGGGGGTATAAAAGTCTTCGGAATAAAAGTGCCAATATGGATGTGTTGATTGCTCTCGGATCTACAGTTGCTTATGCATATTCCGTTGCGGTGTTGCTCAACCCTGTCTGGGGAGAACATGTATATTTCGAAACATCGGCGATTATTATCACCCTCATTAAATTGGGGAAGATGTTGGAATCCCGGACCAAGGGAAAAACGGGCGGTGCCATCCGCAAACTGATCGGCCTGCAGCCCAAAACAGCAATAATCCTGCAGGAAGGAAACGAAGTGGAAGTCCCCCTGACCCAGGTTAAGGTGGAAGACATCCTCCTGGTGAGACCCGGTGAAAAAATCCCGGTGGATGGCACCATCCTGGAAGGGGAATCCGCCGTGGATGAATCCATGCTCAGTGGAGAGCCATTACCGGTGGATAAAAATCAGGGTGACACGGTTGTGGGGGGTACTATAAACGGGCAAGGCCTTTTGAAATTCAAGGCTACCCGCGTGGGCAAGGAAACCGCTTTAGCCCAGATCATCAAGCTTGTCCAGGAAGCCCAGGGCAGCAAGGCGCCAATTCAGGCCCTTGCCGATCGCGTTGCAGCAGTTTTTGTACCCGGCGTGATATTGATCGCCCTGGTGACATTTGGCGTATGGTGGTTTGCCACAGGTGACTTCGTGCCTGCTCTCATAAGACTTGTGGCCGTACTGGTCATAGCCTGCCCTTGTGCTCTGGGGCTTGCCACTCCCACAGCCATCATGGCCGGCACAGGAAAAGGCGCGGAAAAAGGAATTTTATTCAAGGATGCGGCAGCGCTGGAAAATGCCACCCGGCTGAGCACCATAGTTCTCGATAAAACCGGAACCATTACCGAAGGTAAACCTGCAGTGGTTGATATCCTGCCCTTTCACAGGGCAGTCGAAACCCCGGCACAGCTGCTGGCTCTGGCTGCTGCCATCGAACAAGGATCTGAGCATCCGCTTGGCAAAGCGATTGTTAAAGAGGCCAATTCCAGAAATCTTGAACTCGGAAGCCTTGAAAATTTCAAGGCCCATAGCGGATTTGGTGTTGAGGCAACGGTTGATGGCCTGCCGGTTCGGGTGGGCAAACCCAAATGGTTTGGAGGTTCGATCCTTGAAAACGATAAAGTCCGGGAGCAGATCGATGCGTTGCAGCAAGACGGCAAGACGGTCATGGTGGTGGTTGGCGATGAAACCCTGTATGGCCTGGTTGCAGTGGCGGATAAATTAAAAACCGATTCAAAGAAAGCGCTCAGCAAGCTCCATGATCATGGTTTAAAAGTTGTGATGCTGACCGGAGACAACCTCAAAACAGCCAGGGCCATTGGTTCACAGCTGGAAATTGATGAGATCATAGCCGAAGTCCGCCCAGAGGACAAATCGTTAAAAATTAAGGAATTGCAGGAAAATGGCGAGAAGGTTGGGATGGTTGGTGACGGAATCAATGATGCGCCGGCACTTGCCCAGGCCGATATCGGACTTGCCATCGGCACGGGTACGGACGTGGCTATCGAGACCGGAGATTTGATTCTGGCCAGTGGGAGTCTCACCGGTATCCCGAGAGCGATTGAGATCAGTCGCAAGACCATGCGTACAGTCAAGCAAAATCTGTTTCTGGCCTTCTGCTATAACACCGTGCTTATCCCTGTTGCGGCTGGTGTCCTGGCGCCATTTATCTTTATGCCTGGTTTTCTGCGCCAGCTCCATCCCATACTGGCAGCGCTGGCTATGGCTTTCAGCAGCATATCGGTGGTAACCAACAGCCTGCGTTTATATAATACCAAAATCGATTAAGGTAACGGAACGGTGTAACACATCGGTTCAGGGGCTTGCCTCGATCCACCGAACAATATCCGTAGAGAGCTTTTCTTCCAGCGTGATCCTCCAGCCGGCCTCGCGGATGTTGTTCATGGTACGGCGGTTTATGTTAGCCCCGACGATTCGGACAACGAGGGGATTGATCACATCAAAGATAAAACCCAAGAGAGCGTTATCAGGTCGCATATGTTCCAGCAAATAGAGTTTCCCACCTGGTTTGCATACCCGCTTTAACTCCATGAGTCCTTTAACGGAGTCAGGAACAGAACAAAATACGAAGGTTGCAAAAACAACATCAAAATAATTGTCCGGAAATTGGAGATCCTGCACATCCATTTCCTGCAGGTTTACATTGATTGTCAATTTTACGGCAGCCTTCCGGGCACGGGTAAGCATCTTGGGGCTAAAATCTATGGCAGTAATTTTAATACCATGTGGATAATAGGATAGGTTTTTTCCAGTACCAATACCAACCTCTAAAGCTGTCGTTCCGGAAATCCTCTTAGTCAGTCTATGTCTCCATGTTCCGAATCGAAGCCATTCGATGGGGGCCTCCATGAAGTTATAGAAAAATGCCAACCGATTGTACCGGCTTTTTATTCTCTGAGTCTTAATTGAATCCGATTGCATTTTTATCAATTTCCATGCTCCTGTATAGTGGGTACACATATCACTATCAAAAAATATATGTATGGGTGGTGAACAAACACCTGAAGTGATCGTGTGATCTCCAAGTTTAGTACATTAAGACTCACAATTAAAACCTTAATCGGAGAAAAATTTCAACATATGGCCAAATCTTTAATGGCCTTACATTTTTTGTGGTTGTAACTCCTTTATGGAGCCGCTGAATTGCTGCTTTCTCAGTTTTTCCCTAATTCCCACCCTATTCGATATTCATTTGGTACAGAAGATTACAAATGCTATTAACAACCGGGTAATCGATGACAGGCTTAAAGACTTGAACAAATCAGGAGACCTCATGATATTATAGGTTTTATGATTAAGTCTATCATATTAATATCACTTAAGAAAGTGATGAAATCAACTGTCGATGAGTGCCTTTCAGAGGCGTTGATTACCATATCTTGTCAATAATATCTGTAAATTTCGGGGAGACTTAAAATATTGATAATTCAACGAGTCGGCAGATATTTACATACT
>QMMS01000356.1 GCA_003647375.1 Deltaproteobacteria bacterium | reverse complement strand
TGTATCCGAGATTCAATCCGGACCCGGCACGTATCATTGAATATTCAGAAAATATCGATGTGCTACCACCTATTAAAGTGAATCAGCACAATATACTGATTGATGGATACCACAGATGGAAGGCACATGAAACGGCTAAGAAAACTGAGATACCATGCGAGGTAGTGCAGACAGAATCAGAGCAAGAACTGCTTATGATGGCGGTAAGCCTAAACGCTACACATGGATTGCAGCTATCACCAAAAGAGAAACGCACGTATGCTATCAAGTGGTGGAATGTGCTACCTATCGAGGATATCTTAAAGTCACTATCTATCAGTCAGTCAACTTTTGACACGTACACCAAAGACAAACGGAAGCAGTACGAGAAAGAACTGAATGAGCGTGTGCGTGAATTGTATATGCAATGCTGGACGGAACAAGCCATTGCTGATGAGGTGGAGATTGATCAATCTGTTGTGAATCGTAAAATTGTCGATATTATGCAATCTGCCGAGATTGGTGATTTACATAATTTCGACAAAAACGCACCTCTTGATCTGAAAGTGTATAAACTGTGGCAGTTCCAGTCTGCAACCAATACTGTAAAGCACTTCGGTAACATACCGCCTGAGATTATTGACAACCTATTGTACTACTTCACGAAGCCATTTGATGTAATCTTTGATCCGTTCGGAGGTTGTGGTTCTACAATCGATGTATGTAAGAAGCGGAACAGACGGTACTATGTATCTGATCTGAACCCAATACCAGCAAGAGTTGATATCAGGAAGCATGATATCACAGATGGACTGCCTAATGATTTGCCAGTACCTGACTTTGTATTTCTTGATCCTCCGTATTGGAAACAAGCAGAAGGAAAGTATAGCGATGACGACACAGACCTTGCTAACATTGATCTGGATGAATTCTTGCGACAGATTAGGGGTATTGCTAAGAGCGTCAAAAGAAAGTGGCGTGAGCGCAAATCCGGATACCTAGCCATCATCATTGGTGAATACAAAGACAATGGTAAAATCATTGATCTACCCATGCTATGCTACGATGAAATCAAGCAATTCTTACCGCTTGTGTGTAGATATCAAGTGCCATATTCGACTCAGGTGCATGGCGGTGCGTTCGTCAAGATGGCGAAAGACAAGAAAGAATGTCTGTATATCAATCGTGACTTAATGGTGTTTGGCTATGGGGTTTAAAGAGAGGATTGAAGCTGCGCGTATATTTGAAAATGAGTTGTTTTATGAGATGAATAACTTAGGCTTTGAAGTAGCTAAGAATGGAGCAGAGCATACGTGCCAGGAGTTCACCAAGTTCATAATGCCAAGCAGCGATCAAACCAGTTTAGCGATCAGGTTTGCTCCGGATGGAGTAGCGGCAATTGGTAAGACCCCGAGATCATTCTATGTGGAAGCCAAGTATGCATCGAATATAGAAAAGACGGCATATGAGCAATACATGAAACTCGCATCTGTCGGAAATATCGTAGTGCTTGTATTCGGTGGGTATGGAGATTGGATGTGGCAAGTGATCGAAAGGGTAACGCTGATTGATGGAGACGAAACCGTATCATCGTTTCCTGAGAACATGAGATACCCTGTAATAGATGGATGGATCACACCACGAAAAGCGGATGACGAGCATTACAAGGAGCGTAAGCATAACAACGGTGGATTCTCAGGTACGCCATACAGAGAGGTTTATTATTCTTCTCTGTTGGATTGGAGGATATTCAAGTGTGACATGCTATCTATCTTGAAACGTGACTATATAAATTTAGGTAGGTTCTTCAACTCAGATGTAGAACAGAGTGAGTTATTCTAACCTATAAAAACGCCCCTCCGAACCCAAAACCCGGAGGGGCAATTCTTCAACCAATAAGAACATATGAGATGTTCTGAGTATATTGCAACGTCTAAACTACAATACAATGCAAGATAACAAATCTGATGCAATCGCTACCTGCAGATTCTGCAAAAGCACCAATACAGAAACTAAACTCACAAAGACATCGAATGGGCATTTTCAGCTATGGGGGCATTGTATTAATTGCGGTAAAGTCTTCGGTCCACTACAACAAGAAAAGAACAAAGACAAACGAAAACCCGTATCACTAGAACTGAGAAAAGAACGTAGCAATAGACACGGATCTGTCAGATGTATGTTATGTCTGTTTGAACTACCAATAGGAAAACTACACGGACACCATCTCAATCCATATCAAGACGGTGGCGAGGACACCCTAGAGAATATACTAATGGTATGCGACCTATGCCATACCAATATCCATAATCGTCAAGCCATGCGCAAAAATCATGAGCTATGACACCTTACCAGCAATTCGTTACAATCGCACTCGCATCAGGAATGATGCCCGTACCATTCAGATTAGATCATAAAGGAAATAAAACAACAGCTTCAAAATGGAATGATCTAGCCACTTGGTCCGTATCAACAGATGAGATCCATCGTAGATTCAAATACGCTACAATGTGCGGATTCTGTCTTACAAGCAAACATACACCGTACACTATCGTTATTGATTTAGATTGTCACGGAGGTAGACAGACAGATACTATAGAAGGTATATTAAAACGAACTCGCATCATATGTGGTGCATACGGTATCAGACCTTGGGTAGCAAGAACCCCATCAGGAGGCTTTCATATATATCTATTCTCTAATACGCCACATAAAAAGAAAGTCATAGCATCATACGCAAACGGTGATGATAAAATAGATTGGAGATCAGGAAAGTGTCTCGTAGTAGCTCCTACTCCAGGTGAAACAATCGGATACCAATGGGATACTGAGCCTACAATCAGTAACGGCCAATACCAAATCAAACCATTCCCGGATCAACTCATCAATGAAATTAGACAGTACTACCTATCATGTAATCAGCACATCCCATCGTTTACACTACCACCAAAAAAAGCATCAGCAGCTATCGTTACAGATCGAGATAAGTTACCAGGCGTAATAGCCGGATCTGATTATAGTTTTGTTTCAGGTTTCTTAACATATCATGGGTGGACAGAGATTGGTATATCCGGAGATCATATCATGCTATCCGGAGATCACAAATCAGAGAATGAAAAAAGCGCTTCATATTCCATCAGCCAAACGATGTTCACAAACTTCTCTACATCTTGCCCAATTTTCGGTAATGAAACAAAACGGAACAAAGACACCAACGGCAAAGAAGGACTCGCCATGCAATTTATCTATCTGTTCGCTCAGCTGGAAACGCATGGAGACTTGAAACTTGCAGCTAAAATATTATCAGAAAAATTTAAATAGCGTATGAATGAACTACAACCCAGAAGAAATAAAAGCATCAGCTAATGGACAAGCAGATGTATCACAAGATCCTATGTACGGAGTCAAACCAATCGACTTCAACACGCCAATACTTACCGATCATATCGTTCTCAAACTCGCAGAAACACCAATTGGACGGAAAGGAGGTATCATTATCGCTTCAGCAAAAGCAGGCGTAGGTAAAAGTAATATGTCAGAAGCCATCGCTGCCGCACTACTATCAGCAAAAAACGAATATCAAACTACAGATACAATGGGATTCGAGGGAGTTAATGTACCTGGACATATCATCCATCTGGATACAGAACGCAGCGACTCAGACTCAGCAATCGGGTATCATAGATTATCAAGGCGACTTGTACATGACTTTCATGATATGGATACAATCCCTTACTACAACTACTACAACTTGACTAGGTATCACAAGAATACAGAACGCCTTAACTATCTGAAAGAAATCGTAGATAATCAGGGCGAAGGATGTTCATGTGTCATTATCGATGGAGTAGGTGATATCTGTACTGATCCAAATGATGCACAAGAGGTGTCAGAGCTTGTAGGGTGGCTTGTAGCAGCCGCAAATGAGTACCAACTACTATTTGTACTTACACTACATGAAAACCCGAGAGACACGAAAAGTAGAGGACACTTAGGTAGCGAACTCTGGCGTAAAGCAGAAGCATCTTTCCACATCGAAAAAGATAAGAAGACAGGTGTAAAATCCATCACAACAAACTACGAGTACGGAAAAGTCAGAGGAGCAAGAGATGTGATATCACAGTCTTTCGATTGGTCAGATGAAGACGGATTTAATATGTTCGTAGCCATCGAAGGAGTATCGTCAATGGATATTGACGAATGCTTTAGAGAAGCACTAAAGAACGGTAAGACAATAATTTATACTCAACTCGTAAGAAGTATTGAAATGCTCGCAAATGTCAGAAACAGAAAAGCAAAGCAAGAGATCAAACTTGCCATAGATAACGGACTTGTATGCAAGTTTCAAGAAGATACAGACTCCAATTCTAAACGTGTTTGGTACAAATTATCACCCGGAAATGAGTAAAAATAATTATTGGTGCACGGATTGGTGCACGGGTGGTGCATATTGGTGCATATTGGTGCGGATTGGTGCACGGGTTGGTGCATATTGGTGCATAGGGTGGTGCATATTGGTGCATATTGGTGCGGTATTGGTGCACGGAGGTGTATATATATATATACCTACGGGATATAGATATATTTATCCACCTACGCCTCTGGAAAACTTACACTAATAAGTGAATGAGATAGATAACTTAAGAAATTAGTAATTTTAAAGACATGGAATCAACTAGAATCAAGAACGCTAAAACGTTTAGCTTCAGTGATATACGAGAAGATCATCAGCAAGGGAATACGATTGATGATAGACTTCCTTGGGATTAATTAGTACTTTTAAAAAACGATTGAGCAACGATTTATGTCCAGACCGAACAATTTAACCAATCAGGTAAAGTTCTCAGCATCCTATCAGCCCGTTAAAAAACGTGGCATGGGTAAGCTAACCATGTTCAAC
>QMMS01000355.1 GCA_003647375.1 Deltaproteobacteria bacterium | reverse complement strand
TTTACCCTGCGGGAAAGCCGGAGAACTTCAGATCCTACGTTGCTGAGGGTTCGAAGTAAAAAACTACGACTTCACCCTCAGGCGCCTTGACTCTGAAGCCCTCCGACTTTTGCAACGATAGGGTTTATTGGGCGTCTTATGATAAAATCTTTCGCGTTATGCTTTACTTCGTCTATGCACGACCCGCTTCTACGGCCTCGGCAGGCACCTCTTTCGCGTAATAGCCCTTGATGATCTTGCCGTCCTTGCCTTCAAAAATTCTTCCCCATCCAACGATTGAAAAAACAAGCATTAAGGCCATCAGTATCCAGGGGTGAAAGCAGTAGTAAAAAAATTGAGTTGGAGTGACCACCGGGACAAAGGAATAGGTTTCCTTCATGGCCGTCAGCAGGCCCGCAAGCACAAAAAGCTGTTTGCTCCATGGGATGGCATGGCACATCGATGTGGTCATGCCATCAAGGATATTGGCCCGCCGGTATGGGTGTATTTTCTGATCACGTCCCATAGCGTTGATGAACGGAGCCGCAATGGCCATTCCCATGATGGCAAATCCGCCCATCAAACCGACGATACCGCCTAAAATACACATCATCACTTCTGTTCCCGCCGGTTTGCTGACCATCTTGCTTAATGACTCCATCATATCTTGCATGACACCGGTTGCTATGATGAGCTCCCCGGCACCCATCAGGAGCATGAGCACAATAATCTGCCGGAGCATCATGGTAGAGCCCTGCGGGATTATCCCCACAAGCTTCATCTTCTTACCGGCCGCCTTCAATTGAATAAAATCGTCAAAAGTAAGAATTCCAGAGAGCAGTGCGATAATAGCTCCGGATACGATGCCAATTGTCAGAGCCGTTGCTATATGTGTCCCTCTTACCGCAAAAAATATGATCACGCCCACCGGAATCATCATGAGCAGCCCTTTGGCATAGGAATGCTTTGCAATTAAATCGGCGGCTTCCTTGGGGGTTAGAAATTGAGAACCACTTCCGATCAATAGATACAGGACCAAGGAGATCATACCGGCGATAATGGCATATTTGAATCTGGTGCGAACCACTCCACCGATATCTGCAGGTCCTTCTTTATTCTGGTACGTCTGGCCGGCTGCAGAGACGATTGTTGTATCTGAAACGGGTGCGAGATTGTCCCCAAAATTGGCACCGGCTACCAATGCCCCTACGAGCAAGAACGGGTCTGCTCCTAAAATTATTCCAGCGGGATAGAGAGGGGGGCCCAATGTCAAAACCGTGGCCATAGAGCTTCCCGAGCCCGTTGAGAGAAGACAACAGGCAATAAAAACAAAAGCAGTAAACACAGTTCCCTGAACACCGGTAGCAGAGGCCAACCAGATGACTCCGCCGGCCACATTGCTTGCGGCCACCATCTTAGCAAAGATCCCAACAATAGTAAAAATCAACACAAACATTGCTACGGAGGGTTTGAGCATTCCCCCTGAAATCACCCCCCAATATCGATTCCAATCTTTGGCAAAAAATGATGTTAAAATGATGCCTAACAAAGTAAATCCCAAAACGACTGACATGGAACCGACTCTTATGCTACTCATCCACAACATCGGTACAATAAAAAATAACAGGGGTAAAAGGCAGAGCCAGCGCGTAATGTGGAACTCAAAGCGCTCTTGTGGTTCAGTGCTGCTTTTTTCAGCCGACATGATAAACCTCCTTTGTTAGTATGGTTTTTGATGTACTGACAGCAGTAAGAATCAAGCCGAATTCTTTTTGATCGTTTCCCCCCGCGCCAATTCAGGTGATCAGATTCCAGATCATCTTGGCGGCAATGCCCAGCAGCACGACACCGATGGTAAGCTTTACCTGCCGGGGTTTCAGTTTTTCGGTCATCAACCAGGCCCCCACGAGCGCGCCCAGGGCTGAACCGACGGCGGTGAAGCTTAACAGCGTTCCGCTGATATTGCCGACGGTGGCATGACCCAGGAAGCCGGAAAAGGATGAGAAAATGACAATAAATGAAGTGGTGGCAGAAGCCTTTTTGGGGTTGTACCCAAGCCAGACCAGTACCGGAACGATGAAGTTTCCCCCACCGACGCCCAGCAGGCCGCCCAGAAAACCGGCAAATCCGCCCACCGACACACCGTAGATGATTTGCATCCTTTTGGAGCTTTCCACATCTTTCTGGGCCGGTTTGTATAACAGCATCATGCCGGCGGCAAACAACAAAAAGGCGACAAAAAGCCAAAGCAGGAGCTCACGGTCCAAACCCGTGCTAACATAAGCGCCCACCGGTGAAAGCGCGGTAGCAACGATCAGGATTGGAACGGCCACCTTCCACATCACCAGCTTGTTTTTGATAAAACGGTAAGAAGCAAAAATCATGGCAATGGAATTAAGCAGCAGGGCTGTTGCCATGGCCACGTGAACTTCAATGCCCAGGGCGATAAACACCGGGATCAATATAAATGCTGCACCGACTCCTGCAATGGTCAGCATGGTTGTAAATACAAAGGTAATTGCTCCTGCTATTGCTGCGGTTATCATATCCGGCACCTTTTTAATTGAGTTGTCATGATTATTCTCAGGGCTGATAAGCTTCGATTGATTCGTCTAAAATTATTTTGCAAACACCATGCCAATAGATAGATAGAAAACCGAGGAGTGTTGTTTTAGATCTGTTAAAAGGGTATCATGAACCAATGCAACTATAACATGCTGTTATTATAAACAATTAATTATTAAGAGAAAAGGGAATATCCCTACGCGTTTCAAGCTCAGAATAGTGTGTGGAAAAACACGTATGCTTTTTTGGTAAATAAATGTACCGCTTTTTTGGTGGGATTTTTGTAACTATTTGAATTCAAAAGGCTTGATCGTTTGGTAAAAAAGAATACCACTGGTTCATTTTTTTACCACATGAATATCGTGCTTTTTCATCTTGTTAAGGAGGGTTACGTGAGAGATGTTGAGCAGGCTGGCAGTTTTACGGATGCTCAGCGCTTTTTTCATTGATTCCTGAAGTATGTGCTTTTCGTGGATCGCCAACATATCTTTCAAGGAGCGGTTTTTCATAAATTTGTTTCGATCATGCTTAATCTCTTTTCTGCTTTTACCGGCTTCAAAACTAAAAAGGATACAGTCCTCGTCGACTTCATTGCTGTCGGTGATAATGGCAGCGCGTTCTATAACGTTTTTCAGTTCCCTGACATTTCCCGGCCAAGAATGCTGGTAAAGCTTGTCAATTGCCGTTTTCGTAATAATTTGAACGTTTTTTACAAGCTTTAAATTGAGTCTAAAAAGAAAATGCTCCGCCAGTAATGGAATATCATCCAGCCTGCGGCGTAATGGCGGAATATGAATCGGCAGAACATTAATGCGGTAATACAAGTCCTCCCGAAACTGATTTTTCTCTACCATCATTTCAAGGTTCCTATTGGTAGCGGTGCTGATCCGGGCATTGACGGCAATCTCTTCCGTGCTGCCGAGTCGCCGTACACTTTTTTCCTGGATAACTCTTAGTATTTTTGCCTGAACATTCAAAGGCATGTAGGCAATTTCGTCCAGAAAAACGGTTCCATCTTCGGCAATTTCAAAAAGTCCCGGCTTACCCTGTTTTCTGGCCCCGGTGAAGGCGCCACTCACGTAGCCGAAAAGTTCGCTTTCCAATAACGATTCGGGCAAAGCCGCGCAATTGATCGGTACAAAGGGTCTTGATCTGCTGCTGTCTATATGAATGGCTCTGGCAAAAAGCTCCTTACCGGTTCCGCTTTCACCCCGGATGGAAACGATGGCGTCGGAATCAGCTATTTTTTGGGCAAGAGAAATCGCCTCTCTAATACCACGGCTCTTTCCGAGGATGTCGCTATAGGAAATTTGTGATTGCTGTGAGAGCGCCTGGGCGAGGTCTTCAATCTCCCTCACGGATTTCATGATTGTCACAGCCCCCACTACACTTTCTTTGGAATCTTTGATAGGTTTACAACATGATAAGAACTGAAAACGGCCCTTTTCCGTCGTAATATTCTTTGTGTTTCGTATTATGGTTTTACTTAAAATGCAATTCTTGAGGTCCGAATCAGATAAACCCAGCTCCTTGAAGTTTTTCCCAACCACTTCGATGTCATCACCTATGCCAATAATCTGTCTAGCCATCAGGTTTATCGTGGTCAGAACCCCATCTTTATCAACGGAGATGATACCGTCGCTTACACTGTCCAATACGACTTTATAACCTCTTTCCCTTTTTTCCTGGGGAAGATTATTAATGATCCGGGTTTCTCTCCAGCCGGAAATTTGTTCCACCCTTGTGAAAAACGATTCCTGGTCAAATTGAGGGTGCTCATTTTCTGTTTCCAGATAAACAAATTTAAATTTTCCTTCAACCTGTACTTCCATTGAGAGAATATTCAGACCGTAGTCAACAAGAATGCCGGTCACATCAGCAATAATTCCCACACGGTCAATTAATAGAAGCTGAAGTTTAAAATTTGATTTCATTTCTTCACTCCGCATCGATCCAAACCGGAAAAATATCTCAAGCCAATCGGTAGATAATTAATCATACAGAATATAATGAAAAAAGTAAATTCAACTTTAGATTGTTGCATTTGGAGTTCTTCCCTTGTCCACACCCGTCCGACAGGGTTGTGGGGACTGCAGAGAAACATCAGTCGAGGTTTTTGTTCGAAAAATATTTTTTCAAGAGAATCAAAATCCATTGTGTAGCGGAGAGATTCGGAATCGTAATGCAACGGATTGAGGATCAACTGTCTGTCATTTTCTTTAACGACGCTAAAAAAAAAGGGGGGGGGGGGGGAAAAAAGGGGGGGGGGCCAACCTACCGCCCCCCCTCCCCGAAAAACAGAAAAAAGGAAACAAAAAACACAACCAACCAACCCGC
>QMMS01000354.1 GCA_003647375.1 Deltaproteobacteria bacterium | reverse complement strand
TCGAATTTCGTGCTTCGGATTTAAGTAACTACCACCATCGGCATAGCCAAATATCTCTGACCTGGCCCAAAGGACCAGGTTTTAAATGACGGAATAAAAAAAGGTAGCTTGTATATGGCCAGAGGTGACCAATTAGGAAGACAATGGAAAATCATCCGGAGCTTGATCGCTTCGAAACAGGGAAAATCGGTTCAGGACCTGGCCTCTGAGTTGTCCTGTCATTCCAGAACCGTCTACAGAGACCTGGAAGCACTTCAGGTTGCGGGATTTCCCGTCTATACGGAGCGAAAAAACCAAAAAAATTACTGGTCCCTGATGGAGTCCGCAAAACATCAAATACCGATTCCCTTTAACATTACTGAGCTCATGGCTCTCTATTTCAGCAGTGATATGCTTAAAATGCTGAAAAACACGCTCTTTTACGATTCACTCGAGTCTCTTTTTCAGAAAATCAAGGCTACCCTGCCGCCTGAATATATGACCTACCTGGAGCATGTTGAATCCAGTCTGAAGGTCGACCTAAAGCCAACCAAGGACTACAGCCAATTCAGGGAAATCCTCGACCGGATCAACGAGGCGATTCTCAATCGACGGCATGTCCGCATAACCTATTTCGTCATGAGCCGCAAGAAGACCTCCCAGCGGACCGTCGCTCCCTACAAACTCTGGTTTTTCAACGGTACGTTTTACATGCTCGGCTTTTGTCATATCAGAAAAGACATACGACTGTTTGCCGTTGACAGGATACGAAAGATGGTATTAACAGACACTACATTTGAAACACCACAGGATTTTGATATAGAGAACCTTCTGCGCGATAGTTTCGGCGCCTTTTTGGGCGATCCGGTTCAGGTGGCTATCCATTTTTCCCCGAGAGTTGCCGGCTATGTAAATGAAAAGATATGGCATGAGAGTCAAGTCGTGGAAAAGCAGAAGGATGGATCCCTGATTTTCAAGGCGGAAATCGCCGGAACCGAAGAAATCAAGTTCTGGATCCTGCGATGGGGAAAAGATGCTGTGGTGCTGAAACCCGACTCTCTTCGTGAAGAGATCCGAAAGGAAGCTGAAGGTATTTTGAACAATTTGGATCCTTGAATTCTGGGCCCCTTGGACCCTTTCTCCTAACCCACTGGGATAAGAACCGACATCATTAATCGCTATATCATAAAATAGCAGCTAAGCGGGATTTCATGATACAACTCGATTCAAAACTATCTGATGTCGGTGTAACCATTTTTACGGTCATGTCTCAACTGGCCAATCATCACCAGGCCATCAACCTGTCTCAGGGTTTTCCGGACTTTGATACAGCCCCCGACCTAATTCAGCGCGTTACCGACTACATGAAAAAAGGCAATAACCAGTATGCCGCCATGCAGGGAGTGCCTGTTCTGCGACAGAAAATTGCTGAAAAGGTGCAGGAGCTATATCATTACGACTACGACCCGGATACGGAAGTCACCGTCACATCCGGAGCCACAGAAGCACTCTATGCCGCCATCACCGCGGTGGTTCGAGCAGGCGACGAAGTCATCATTTTCGAACCGGCCTATGATGCCTATGCTCCGGTGGTGAGACTGAACAATGGCATCCCGATTTTCCTGCAGTTGAAGCCGCCTGACTATCGGATCGACTGGAATGAAGTAGCGGAGAGCCTTTCCGCCAGAACACGCCTCATCATCCTGAACTCACCCCACAATCCCACAGGCAGTGTTCTTCAGAAATCGGACATGACTGCCCTGGAGACTATCCTGGATGGCACAAAAACCCTGATTCTGAGCGATGAGGTATACGAACATATTGTTTTTGACAATCAGACCCATGAAAGCATCATCCGTTACCCCAGCCTGGCCGCCAGAAGCTATGTTGTAAGCTCATTTGGCAAAACCTATCACACCACGGGTTGGAAAATCGGCTATTGCCTGGCACCGGTAACACTATCCAGGGAATTTCAACGGGTTCACCAGTTTCTTACGTTTTCCTCCAATACGCCCATACAGCTGGCCTATGCCGATATCCTCGACCGGAAGAACCTGTACCAGGACCTGGCTTCCTTTTATCAGGAAAAAAGAGATGCTTTTTTATCCTTTATGAATGGTTCGCGCTTCAAACCCGTCCCCTGCAGCGGAACCTATTTTCAAATGATGCAATACGATGCTATTTCGAACTTGCCGGATACTGAATTCGCACAATGGATGACCATTGAACACGGGGTTGCGTCCATACCGGTTTCTGTATTTTATCACACCAGGACAGATCACAACGTGGTGCGCTTCTGCTTTGCCAAAAAAGTAGAAACACTAGAAAGGGCTGCTGAAAAGTTATGCAGAATTTAATTGTTACATTCATCCAGACGGAGCTGGTATGGGAGGACATTCAAGCCAACCTTGACATGTTGGATGAAAAAATCGAGGCCATTCAAAATCCCACCGACCTCATCCTTTTGCCGGAAATGTTTTCCACCGGATTCAGCATGAACCCGGTCGGACTTGCCGAAACCATGCATGGAAGTGCCGTGGCCTGGATGATGAAAAAAGCAACGGAAAAATCCGCCGACATAACAGGAAGTCTCATGATCGAAGAAGACGGACACTATTTTAATCGCCTGATCTGGGCAAAGCCGGATGGTCGGATGCTTACCTACGACAAGAGGCATCTTTTTCGGATGACCGGAGAGGAAAAGGTGTACAGCGCCGGAAGCCATCTATTGACGGTGGAGCTGAAGGGGTGGCGTATCAGGCCTTTTATCTGTTATGATCTTCGGTTCCCGGCCTGGATGAGAAATTCCGGCAATCCCTATGATCTGGCCATTGTTACCGCAAATTGGCCGGCATCCCGGGAGATCCAATGGCAGACACTTTTACGTGCCAGAGCCATCGAAAACCAATCTTATATCATCGGCATCAATCGGATCGGCGTGGACGACAATCAAATTGAATACAACGGTTATTCATGCGTTGTCGATTATCAGGGCAACGTTCATTTTCAAGAAGTCAAACGCCCGCAAACACAAACTGCAAGTCTTTCACTATCGACCTTGCAGAACTACCGAAAAACATTCCCGGTCTGGATGGACAGAGACACGGAACTCGATCAGCTTTTCCATGAGTCAGATGAAACCGTCTGACATCCGTCTGCAGGAGGATCTGGAACGTCGCATGGTTCATGGTATTGCCTGCGAGTGGGAAAATGCACTCTGGATACTGTCTCCCGATGACCGCCTGCAGATGAAAAAACCCCTGTTCAGTCTGCGGACAATAAAAAGCCGACTGGGTTACTGGTCAGGACAAAAAAATGAAATTGCCATCAGCCGGACATTTGCCCTGAATTACCCTTGGGACGACGTGCGGGATGTCCTGTATCATGAAATGGCCCACCAGTATGCCGAGCAGGTTCTCAAGAGTTCAGAGAAGTCTCCCCATGGGTCTGATTTTTTAAAAGCCTGCCATCGCCTGAAGGCCAATCCAAAGGCATCCGGCCGTTATAAACCACTGCATGATCGGATACACATCCGATCCATCAGCAATCAGGACCGGATCCTGCTCCGTGTGAAAAAGCTCATGTCCCTCGCTAAAAGTACCAATCGCCACGAAGCGGAAGCCGCCATGACCAAGGCCCACGAACTCATGAGGAAATACAACATCGATCTGCTGAGAAAATCGTCTCATCGATATTTTGTCAGCATGTTTATCGGATCTCCGGCGTTGCGGCATCACCGGGAGGAATATCATCTGGCGAACCTGTTGCAGAAATACTATTTTGTCCAGGGTCTCTGGGTATCATCCTATGTCCTCGCAAAAGAAAAAATGGGACGTGTCTTTGAAATCAGCGGGGTTCCTGAAAATGTCAAGATCGCCTCCTATGTCTATGATTTCGTCAAAAACACCATCGACATGCACTGGCGCCGCTACAACCAGCGGGGTACGTTGAACCGGTATCGCAAGACAGACTTTGCCGTCGGATTGGTCGAAGGCTTCTGCAATAAACTCTCCGCCCAGAAACCAATACCATCACACTAGGGAACGACAACTGCCTTGACAACCATGGAAGACCCTATGCTCGGAGCCTACATGTCACATAAATACCCACGGACCAGAACGTTTCAACGATCTGCTTCGGGCCAGAACGACCAGGTGCTCAAACATGGGTATGACATCGGCAAAGATCTGGTCATATCGAAAGGAATTGAAACCAAGGGGAACAGCCATAAGTTTTTAGCTGAATAAATAGGCTGTTAGACTATTAGGCTGTTAGACTATTAGGCTGTTAGGCTGTAGACTATTAGGCTGTTAGGCGCGGACCGCAGTGAGCATATTGTTTTTTTAAATAGTGGTGTCAGGCAAGAGCTTGGGGTGCCACTGGAAACCGTTCACAAAACCTAACAGCCTACAGCCTAAACACCTACAGCCTGTATAGATGAGGAGAAATCATATGAACAGACCCCTGATCATCGGCGTCATGGGAGGCGGCACCGCCGGATCCAAGGGATTGCAAGATGCCTATACCCTGGGAACCCTTATCGCCAAGCAGGGATGGGTTCTATTAAACGGAGGAAGGAATACCGGGGTCATGGCAGCCTCGGCAAAAGGTGCCAGTGACCTTGATGGCTTGACCATCGGCATACTTCCGGGCAACACCCCAAGACATGCTTCCGAACACATCCGGATACCTATTGTCACCGGAATAGGAAATGCCAGAAACTGCATCAACGTCCTTTCAAGTGATGTGGTGATAGCTTGTCCAGGAGGCATGGGAACCTTGTCTGAAATTGCCCTGGCATTGAAATGCAGAAAACCGGTCATTCTTCTGAATTATGAAAAAGAGAAACGATTTGAAGCATTTCAACAGGAAGGGCTCTTGTCCTATGCCGATTCTCCTCAGGAGG
>QMMS01000353.1 GCA_003647375.1 Deltaproteobacteria bacterium | reverse complement strand
TGAAGTTCTCCGGCTTTCCCGCAGGGTAAACAACATGGCAAAAAAGACACCATCCTTGGAATTCACCTGGGGGAATATCCAGGCAATGGCGCTATTCCTACGATATTGCATATAATAACAACTCATTATCTATGCTTTGCCATGTTGTTTATGCAACTATAGGGTAAACAACCCTGATAGATATCGCAAGGGGAGCGAGTGATTTGTACCCATTTTTTTGTAAACAGTACGGCCGAGTGATAATAATCACGGGGAGAGATCAAAATGAATAGTCAACCTGTCAATGATAAGGAAAAACTAAAGGCGATACGAGAACAGATGCCGGCCACCTCCGCTGTTCATTACCTCAATACCGGGACCAACGGTCCGCTTCCGAAAATGGCGGTGGATGCCATGCAAAAGGAAATCGAGAAAGAGTTCAGGGAAGGAAGGTATCTGCCGTTTATCAAAGAGTTAAATGCGGATATGGATATTGTCAGAAACTACCTGGCCGGGATGTCAGGGGCATCCCATGAAGAGATTGCGCTGACGCAAAGCACTACGGAAGGGCTGAATATCATCCTCTGGGGACTGCGCTGGAAACCGGGCGATGAGGTCATTACGACCAGCATGGAGCATCCGGCCGGCCTTGCACCGCTGGCCTTGATTAAATCCCGATATGGCATCGTCGTTAAGTATGTCGATGTTGAATTTGGTGAAAAATACGAGGAAAGCAAGCTTCTCTTTGACATTGAACAAATGATAACTTCTAGAACCCGCCTTTTATTGGTATCCCATGTTTCATTTTCAACCGGTCTTACCTTCCCGCTGAAGAAGATAACCGATCTGTGCCATGCAAATGGGGTGTATGTGCTAGTGGACGGTGCCCAGGGTGTCGGTGCAATTCCGGTTAACCTGCATGAGTTGGGTGTTGATTTTTATGCCTTTACCGGTCGTAAATGGCTATGTGGACCGGAAGGTGTGGCTGCTCTCTACGTTGATAGAAAAAGGATTTCAGAAGTCGATCCCACATTCATCAGCCCTTCCTCCATCAGGAATCGACACGATCTGGACATATGCTCACCCTATGTTATACCGGCGCCTTTCGCCGCCCGATACCATATTGCAACAGCCATGAACAAACCGCTCTTGCTGGGATTTCAAAAATCATTGGAATATCTTCTAGAGGATGTGGGCATCGACTGGATTACAACACGGGTCCCGCGCCTGGCCCGCTACGCCCGGGAACTGATTGCCAATCTACCAGGAATTGAATTGATCACACCTGAGGGGAAAGAAGCGGGATTTGTTCATTTTCACGTTAAGGGTTGGGAACCGAAGGATCTGTGTGATCTTCTGAACAAAAAGAAATTCATGGTTCGTCCAGTCCCAAAGCCACACTTACCGACGCCTGCAAGGATCTCTACCGGCTTCTACAATACCGAGGAGGAATTGGAGCTGTTCACAGAAGCGCTGGGCGAATTGCTCAACTAACCGATAGTGTTAAACCTGAACTGATAATCATTTCATTCCATAAGAGGAAAAAGGAGTCCGTTATGCCCCACTTTAAAATTAGTTCCCTTTCAATCATGCGCTGTACTGTATTCGCGGCTCTCGTCACCCTGGTTCTGGCAGTTATCGCCGGAACGCCAACCGCAGTGAAGGCTGAATACCCGACGAGACCCATCACTCTAATGGTCGGGTATTCGGCGGGTGGCAGCACCGATATGTACGCCCGCGCTTTTACGAGTTTCGCCCACGAGTACTTGGGCATGCCCGTGGTCGTGGTCAACAAGCCCGGCGCCACAGGGATGATAGCTGCCAAGGCGGTCTTCAATGCCCGGCCAGATGGCTACACGCTGTTGAATCACAGCGGCGGCGGTTTTCTCATCAAGGCGTCCATCGACGGCGACAGGGCGCCGGTGGTGCCGATGCGAGATTTAAAAGTGCTCGGTGGCATCGGGCAAGCGGTGACGGCGCTGGTCGTACCCAAGGACAGCCCCTTCAAGTCGGCCAAAGATCTGGTCGAATACGCCAAGGCCCACCCCGACAAGCGGCTGCGTTGGTCGCATCCGGGTCGCGGCAGCACGAAGAATCTGGAAGGCATGCTGTTTCTTAAACAAAACGGTATCAAAGCCCAGGACGTACCGTTCAAGGGCGGCTCCAAGGCCCGCAACGCGGTATCCGCAAAACAGGTGGACTTCTCCTTCATAGCCGTGCAGCTTCTGGCCGGCTTCGAGAGCAAACTGCGCGCCCTCGGCGTCATGAGCAATGAGCGTGACTTAATCTTCAAGGACATTCCCACTTTGGGAGAGCAGGGGCTGCCGACGTTGGGTGTCACCAATCCGATGATCATTTGGGGCCACAGGGACCTGCCCAAGGATGTGGTCGCCAAGCTGAAAGAGGGGATCAAAAGTGTTACCTCCTCCAAGGGCTATAAGAAGATGACAAAGAAGATGGGACTCAGTGGCTCCTACCTCTCGCCCAAGGAGGCGAAAGCCATGATTGCGGTAATAGATAAGCTGATGGCACCGTTCATCGAGGAAATGTTCCACAAAAAATAGGGTCTACCGGGCCCCGGGAGAATGCTCTTCCGGGGCTTGCTGCTGGGGTTTCCGGCTGAATTTTCGTTGAACGCAAGAAAGAGAGGAAAAGCTATGGCGCGCGACAAAGCTGAGTTTTTATCGGCAGTGGTCGTTGTCGGTGTGGGCAGCTTCAGCCTGTATCTGGCGTATTCCATTAGATCATTCCAGGAAGGAATCCTGCTCGGCCCACGCCTGGTGCCCATGGCAATAGCGGGATTGGGCATCAGTCTTGGTGTTCTGCAGTTTACCATCGCCTGGGTGCGCCGTGTCGCAAGCGGTAAAGCCGGTGATGCCACATTTTCCGGCGCCGGCGATGGTAAACGGCCCGCCTTGTCCAAGCCGGCGGTTCTCAGGATGGCCGCTATCATCGTCATTGGTTTCGCCTTTATCTGGTTGTTCTCGGCCACCGGATATCTGATTGCCACGGCCATTGCCATGGCCCTGCTTCTGGTTGTGTTTGGCACACGCAACGCGGGCAAGGTGGCGATGCTGACCATTGGCGGAACGGCAGTGTACTACATCATCTTCATCCGGCTGATGGGTATTTACAATCCCCCCGGCTGGCTCATCAACCTCGAGATGCTGGGTCTCTCATAGGTAGTGTCCGTCCAGAAATGTGGCTGGACAATAGGAATAAGCTGACATGTATATCCTCAACGGTTTTGAATATCTCTTCGCTCATCCGACGGCGCTCTTATTCGTCTTCATCGGTGCCATTACCGGTACTGTCGCCGGTGCCATCCCGGGGATGACGTCGGCCGCGGCGATTGCCATGCTGGTGCCGGTCACCTTTTATCTCGATCCCCTGACGGCCCTGGCGTTCCTTTACGTCATCGGCAAATCGGGCCGTTACGGCGGCTCCATCGCCGCCATTCTGTTCAACACGCCGGGCACCGCCTCATCCGCCGCCACCATGCGGGACGGTTACCCGATGACGCAGCAGGGCAAGGCGGGCAAAGCCTTGAAGACAGCTACGGTGGCGTCCGTGTTCGGTGACACCTTCGGCGAATTGGTTTTGATCTTCTGCGCCGCCATCATCGCCGCCTTCACATCAACGTTCGGGCCGCCCGAATATTTCGCTATTTATATGATGGCTTTCGTCGTCATCAGCAGTGTTATCGGCAAGTCGATCATCAAAGGCCTTCTTTCGACATTGTTCGGCGTCATGATTTCCATAATCGGTCTCGACCCGATTGCCGGCATACCACGCATGACCATGGGCATGTACTCACTCGAAAGTGGTTTTTCGCTGGTTCCCCTGCTGATCGGTCTTTTTGTGATTTCAGAGGTTATGGTACAGACGGAGAAGCTCGATGACGAGGGGGTTCACGTGGCCAGGATGAGCAGCGATGATCCCGATGCCGGTCGCCTGACCTGGGCGGAATTCAAGCGTTGCATCCCGTTGATGTTGCGATCGTCCGGCATGGGCGCGGTGATTGGCCTGTTGCCGGGCCTGGGGTCCGCTGTGGCTTGCTTCGCTGCCTATGGAGAGGGGAAACGCCGCTCGAAATCGCCGGAGAAATGGGGAACCGGTATCGTCGAGGGTATCGCCGCACCGGAATCCGCCAACAACGCCGTCTCCGGTCCGACCATGATCCCACTTTTGACCCTTGGCGTGCCGGGCAGCACCATCGCCGCCATCCTCATCGGGGTTTTTTTGATCCACGGAATTCAGGTCGGTCCCATGATCTTCGAAACCCACCGGGATCTGGTTTACGGGCTTTTCGCCGCAGGGCTGCTCGGCATTGCTTCGTATGGCGTGATCGGTTATTTCTGCGGTCCGCTGATCGGCCGCGCTATTGCGTACGTCCCGCCACGCCTGCTCTATCCCTTCATTTTTCTGATCGCCGCCATTTCATCCTATTCGCCGCGCCAAAGCCTGTTTGACATCGGCGTCGCTTTGGTTTTCGGAATTATCGGTTACATCATGCGTCGCACCAGTTATAGCACCGCTGCCTTCATCATCGCCTTTGTTCTTGCAAGGGGTGCCGAGAATGCCTTTCGCCAGTCATTACTGCTGTCCGACAACGGTATGGGGGTTTTCCTGGAGCGCCCGATCGCCATTGCCTTCATGGCGATCGGCCTGGCCGTTCTGGTTGGTCGCATCGTCAGCGACCTGCGCCGCAAGCATCGCCATGCGGAAGCTGCTTCCGGCAACAGTTGAGCGCCAAACCGTACAACCATTTACTATTTTATTCCATACACGGAAAAAGGAACCTGTTATGAAGACAATATTTCCTACCGGGGTGACAATTTACAAACCCGACAGAGCCTATAATGGGTATTTTTTGGAAGCTCCCCGCATGAGGTTCGGCAACAACGAGAAG